>QKFI01000166.1 GCA_003251455.1 Tolumonas sp. | reverse complement strand
GTCAATCTCTACGCGTTGGCTGTGAATGAAGAAAACGCAGCGGGTGGGCGTATGGTGACGGCACCAACGAATGGTGCAGCAGGCATTGTTCCGGCTGTGTTGATGTATTACATGCATTTCACTGAAAAACCACAGGAACATGATGTAGTGAATTTCCTTCTGGCTGCTGCAGCGATTGGTGCGTTGTGTAAAAAGAATGCATCGATTTCCGGAGCGGAAGTTGGCTGTCAAGGGGAGGTCGGATCGGCTTGCGCAATGGCTGCAGCCGGTTTAACGGAAGTACTTGGAGGTACGCCGGAACAAGTCGAGAATGCTGCAGAAATTGCCCTTGAACATAACCTCGGTTTGACCTGTGATCCGGTCGGCGGGCTCGTGCAAGTACCTTGCATTGAACGCAATGCGATTGCCGCGATGAAAGCAATTAATGCTGCTCAAATGGCATTACGGGGCGATGGACAGCATTTTGTTTCGTTGGATAAGGTGATCAGAACCATGCGTGATACCGGTCGGGACATGCAGGATAAATACAAAGAGACCTCTCGCGGGGGATTGGCGGTCAATGCCATTGAGTGTTAAAGATGCAAACGTTTTGCTCTTTTTTGAACGCTCGTGCAACAAAAAGGTGCGAAATTTATTACACCTTGATAACACCTCTGTTATCAGGGTGTGCTAAAAAAGCATTTTTAATATCATTTAAATCATCCATTCAAATTTTTTGCTTTGATAAGGGCTTGTAATGTGTGCGTTTTAGCGCACCTTTACCACTGTTCTTTGATCTTAAACAAATAATGGCACACCGGTTGCTTTGTATCTGAGTAATGGAAGCCCTAAAAAAGCACAGACTTTTTGCCGCTTCCGATGACCAGTCACAAGGAGGTTTGTGCTCATGTCTGAATTGAATGTATTGCTCCAAGAGCCCGCAATTAAACGTAAATCGATCGGCTTTCTGCTGCTCAATAATTTCACAATGATTGCGCTGGCTTCAGCCGTTGAGCCTCTGCGAATGGCAAATCAACTGAGTGGTCAGGAACTCTATAGCTGGCAGACGATCAGCGAGAATGGTGAACCGGTTATTGCCAGTGATGGCATTCATATTACACCCGATGCCGCGATGGCAGAGTCAGCCTCTGTCGATGTCTTGATTGTGGTTGGCGGTGTGAACATCACGCGCAATTTTAGTCGTCGCCAGGTTGCCTGGCTGCAGGCGATGGCACGGAAAGATATTCTGATTGGTGGTGTGTGTACCGGACCTTATTTGCTGGCCGAAGCGGGTCTGCTTGATGGATATCATTGCAGCGCGCATTGGGAATGTATTGCATCCTTGCAGGAAGCGTATCCAAAAGTAAATTGCACCAATCAACTGTTTGTCATTGAACGTAATCGAATGACCTGCAGTGGTGGAACGGTGCCAATGGATATGATGCTGAATATGATCAAACGTGATTTTGGTTATCAGCTGACCGCCGGTATTTCTGAGATGTTTATCTGCGACCGGGTCCGTAATGAATCTGATTATCAGCGTATTCCTTTGCGTTATGTGTTGGGTTCGACACAGCCGAAACTGGTAGAAGCAGTCTCGCTGATGGAAGCTAATATCGAAGAAGCATTGGAACTCGATGAACTGGCTTCTTATGTCGGTTTATCCCGTCGTCAGCTGGAGCGTCTGTTCCAGAAATATCTGCAATGTTCACCTTCCCGTTATTACATGAAATTGCGTCTGTTCCGTGCACGTCAGCTGCTGAAACAGACGATCATTGAAATTGCGCTGGCGTGCGGTTTTGTTTCCACCCCGCATTTCAGTAAATGCTATCGCGAACACATCGGTATTCCACCGCGTGAAGAACGTAGTGGTATGCGTGTGGCAGAACCTGCTGATAACGTGACGCAATTATCGACCACGGCTTTACCGGGCTTAATGAATAAACGCGAACGCGCTCCGGTGCCTTTGTCGATGCGTGTTTTGCATGAAGCGCAATTTGAACCAACCTATGGTTCAGTTGCCGTCTGTTAGTATTCAACTCCCTGATTTTCAAGGCCGCTATCTGTGAAGACTGCGGCCTTTTTTTCATCTCATCATCTCGCAAGCACCGATTAACCATGTCGTAGATTGTTACGCATCGGGTCTGTCAGGTGACGCTTTCAGAACAATTCAGCAACTCAGATAATTCTATTCTGTGTTTCATCGAGATCATTCCGGTAATCAAAGGATGGAAAGATGAATGCATTTGAATTACACC
>QKFI01000261.1 GCA_003251455.1 Tolumonas sp. | reverse complement strand
TACTCAATTGCTGACCGTCCAGGTCTGGCTCCAGGTCTGATCGGCGGTATGCTGGCTAGTTCTATTGGTGCAGGCTTCTTAGGTGGTATCGCAGCTGGTTTCATTGCTGGTTACTCAGCAAAAGCTGTAGCTGACTACATCAGATTGCCTCAGACCATGGAAGCGTTAAAACCTATTCTGATCATTCCATTGTTATCAAGCTTAATTACTGGTCTGGTCATGATCTACATCGTTGGTACGCCAATCGCTTCTATCATGAAAGGTCTGACTGACTTCCTGGCAGGAATGTCTGGTGCGAACGCTATCCTGCTGGGTATTATCCTTGGTCTGATGATGTGCTTCGACTTAGGTGGCCCGGTCAACAAAGTAGCGTATGTATTCGGTACTGGTCTGCTGGCATCTAACCCGAACGTTCCTAGCCTACCAATGGCTGCAGTTATGGCTGCAGGTATGGTTCCTGCGATTGGTATGGGTATTGCGACTTTCATTGCGCGTACTAAATTCACTGATGCAGAACATGAAGCGGGTAAAGCATCTTTCGTTCTGGGCCTGTGCTTCATCTCTGAAGGTGCGATTCCATTCGCTGCACGTGACCCAATGCGCGTAATTCCTTCAACGATGGCCGGTGGCGCGCTGGCAGGTGCTCTGTCAATGCTGTTCCAATGTGGCCTGATGGCTCCGCACGGTGGTCTGTTCGTTCTGCTGATTCCAGGTGCTATCAGCAACGCCCTGATGTACATCATTGCGATTGCTGCAGGTTCTGTATTGACTGGTCTGATGTACTCAGTACTGAAACCATCAGCTCAGGTACAAACTGCTTAATCGGTTGATATCGTTTCATCACAAATGGAAATAGCTCCCTCCATTTTTGTGTGCCCCCTCCCCGGCTTCGTCAGCCGGGGCTTTTTGCTTTCTGACGTTCAGCGAAAGAAAACAAAAGACAAGGAAAAAACGCTTCATGCGTATGAGTCTATCGTTTGCTGAGGCTTTCGCTGTTTTGTTAAGCAACATCTCAAAAGGCATCGTTTTTACGGTGCCTTTTTTATTTTTTTAAAAAATTTAATTTTTTATTTAAGTTTTCCTGAAATAGGGTCGTTTTTGCAGATCGGTATTGTTTTTAGAAAAGCCATGTCAATTCAGCCCCGTTTTCTCAGCGATCAAATCTTAAGCGGAGACGCTGTATTAAGCACAGAACGCTATGACTTGGAAAATCTCGATCACACAACCATTCATGCTTCTGTGATGTTGTTTCTTAGCGGAACAGAGAACAAAAGAGATGATGGGATTACTAAAAATGAAATTCTATAATAGCTTCTGTCCCATCAGTTCAATACCCTGCAAGCACTGACAGCCAGCATGCAAGAGTAAATGGCGATTAAACCAGTGGCTGTAGATGGGCAGCCCAAAGAAGGTCGCAGGATTGACATGACCTTTCAATTCACTCTTTCACTGAGATTATTTATCTGGCATTTATATGGCTCATGAATGAGAACCATGATGAACATCATCATTCGGCCGCATCAACCGCTCAGCTCAGATAGCAACATTACTGACACAGGTTCTGTACTACAGTGCTGACGAAGCAATCTTTCTCATTGTATAAACTGTCGGATTTAAAAATCGAGGATGTAGATTCTGGATTTAAATAAATTAGATTGATTCTGACAGACCTCCATCCAAGAACCTTAGACGGAGGTGAATACTGAGTTGCCAGAAAAAGAGTTTGATGAAATTACGGAGCAGGTCAAAAACAAAAAAATAACCGGTATCAGATTGGGCTGTCTTTATTCAACTCTGAAAGTACATTCGATACACCGAGTAGCAATGCCGAACGAATCACCTGATCCCGTCGATTCAACTGCATTTGTCGAATCATTGCATCAGCGGAAAGTGGTTCGTCCTTC
>QKFI01000123.1 GCA_003251455.1 Tolumonas sp. | reverse complement strand
AGTTTAGTTTGTTCATAACAAAACAAATAGTGATCATCACTATGTTTCATATCTAAGGTGGAAGGAAATGCTGGAAGAACAGGTCAGACTCAGGGATTTGGATCGTATAGATAGAAACATCCTGAATGAATTACAGAAAGACGGTCGAATCTCGAATGTCGAACTGTCTAAACGTGTTGGTTTAAGTCCAACACCATGTCTTGAACGTGTAAGACGATTGGAACGCCAAGGCTTTATTGAAGGCTATACGGCTATCCTTAATCCTCATTATTTGGAAGCATCCCTATTAGTGTTTGTTGAAATCACACTGAAGAAAGGGACACCAGATGTGTTTGAGGAATTTAACAAGACTGTATTGTCTTTAGAAGAAATTCAGGAATGTCACCTTGTTTCTGGTGATTTCGACTATTTGTTAAAAACGCGTGTTCCTGATATGTCTGCCTATCGTCGTTTATTAGGGGAAACGCTGTTACGTCTTCCGGGTGTTAGTGACACTCGTACCTATGTGGTGATGGAAGAAGTAAAACAAAGTAGCCGTTTGGTTATCAATACCCGCTAAATATTCATGCCCGTGTTATTTTTTGATACGGGCAACCTGCCTGCCTTTTCATAGAATTGTATCTATTCCCTTTTCACGGCTTATAATAGGCCGCATTAAAAGTCTGACGAATTTTTCATTTTTTAGACAAATAATTATCGTGTTCCAATAAGGAGTATAGGTTTGGCTGCTGGAAAGTTTACGCCAATGAGTGGATTACGGCGCATTTTTGAGTCAGGGCTGATCATTTTGTCGTTAGTTGCCATGTTCATTCTGCTGGCATTAGTAACCTATCATCCTTCTGACCCAGGTTGGTCGCAAACTGCCTGGGGTGGCATGGTGCATAATGCAGCCGGTAACGTTGGCGCATGGCTTGCTGATTTATTGTTTTTTGTGTTTGGGATTTTTGCTTTCATGATCCCGGCACTACTCGTTTTTCTGGGCATAGTCATTTTCTGGCGTTCATACAAAATTTTAGAGGTTGACTACTTTACTGTTGGCTTGCGAATTATTGGTTTTATCTGTCTGTATCTTTCAATGGCTGCAATGGCCAGCATGAATTTTACGGATATCCATAACTTTTCGGCCGGGGGACTGGTCGGTGATATGTTATATACCAAAATTTTGCCGCTCCTCGGTCAGCTTGGTTCAACACTGGTATTACTTTGCCTGATTGCTGCAAGTGTCACTTTATTTACCGGATTATCGTGGTTGATGCTGGCTGAGAGGCTGGGGGCGTCTATTACCGGCTCGATTCACTTCGTTTATACCCTTCCGGGACGAATTGCTGGTTACTTTATGGGGAAGGCCGGCTATCAGAAAGTCGGTGCAGACGAAGCGTTATCTTTTGACGATGATGACGAAGATGACTTAATGCCAGCGCTGTCTGATGCGGATGACTTTACACCACCACGCAATGCGCCTCGGTTTTCTTTCCGAAAGAAAGCAGACGCAGCAGTAGAAGATATTGAACCGGTTGATATCAGGAATGATGAGCCAGTATCATCGATTCATGAGCGTAAAGAACCTGAAATCAATTTTTCCTCATCTGTTGCCACTACTAGCCGCAGTGAGCCTATGCTCACGAATAGCAGTTGGTCTGCAATTGATGATGAAGATGATTGGGAACCATCATTGTTACCATGGGAAACAGAAACCTCACAAGTTACAGAAACCTCACAAGTTAGTAGTTCAAGAGTATCTACCGAGTCTACGAGCAATGTCTCTGCGGTTTCAGTTGCAAAACCTGCACCTCAACCTCCGATTGCTGAGTTAACGACCTTACAGAAAGCCGAACAGGCATTAAAAGAAAAGGCACTCAAAAAAGCTGCGATTGGTGATTTTCCTGCATTTAGTTTGCTCGATAC
>QKFI01000051.1 GCA_003251455.1 Tolumonas sp. | reverse complement strand
TGGGCCTGGATATCCAGCTTTTGCAATTCCAATGCTTGAGTACAATAAGATAAGGCTTGATCGAGTTGACCTTGATCCGCAAGTGTCCGAGCTTTTCTGACGAGATCCTGACTGCTTATTTTTGGCGTTTCTACGTTTGATTCTACTTTCTGCTCTGACGTTGCTATTAATGCTTTTTGGATAGGTTCAAATCTTTCTAATTTGTAATTGATTTGAGTTATCTGTTCTGTGATGAGGGGCGTTAAAGGCTGAAAATTATTTTGACTGCCAGAACGATAGCCTGATTTAAGGTGATCCAATCCAGAACCTTTTTTCCGAAAAATAAAAGTTTTTCCAATCTGAACAATATCGAAATAAGGTTGAAAATAATGCGTACATTCAGTCTGACTAATGGCCAGATAACCATCCGGTTTTAAGAGTTCTGAAAATTGTCTGACTATTTTCAGGATGGTATTTTCAGCGAAATACATCAGTACATTTCTGCATAAAATAACATCAAGCTGATTCAGGTTGTTGTTCACCATCCTGAAATCAGACTGTGCAAGATTTAAAGGTGAAAACCTGATGTTACGCTTGATGTCCGGATGTAAATGATAGGTGCTGTCAGATGCTTTATGAAAATAACGATTTAAAGTCGTTTCGGGGGTTTTCCGAAAAGACCACCCTTTATAAATGCCTGATTTTGCTTTTTCCAGTGATTGCTGGTTGAGATCGGTTGCGAATACATGCACCGGAATATGTTTTAACCCGGGTTGGTGTGTATCAAGCATCATCGCAATTGAATAAGGTTCTTCCCCAGTGGCACACCCTGCACTCCATATTTTTATTTCTTTCAAATTTTGTTTTGCCAAAGCGGGTACAATTTCATTCACAATGATATTCAGCGTTTCTTCTTCTCTGAAAAAATAAGTTTCGCCAATGGTCAAAGATTCAATGAAATGTTGTAGGAATTCATCATGAGCGGCGCATTTTCGTAGATCAGTTATAAGATGCTGGCGGGAACCATCATAGTGATATTTTTCCGCAAATTGATCGAGTTTACGGGATAACTCATTGAGTCGTTCATTTGGGAAATGAATACCAAATTGTGACGAAATAGAATCCCGAAAGGAGATAAGCATGTCGGAGTCGTTATTAGACACCATAAATGCCTTCCGCTTTCATCAGTGAAATCAGATATTCAATATCCTGAATTAACACTATTTTTTCACCCAGATGGATCATGCCTCTCCAAGGTGTATTTTTTCCTATTGGGTGACTAACGGGCAAAACAGGCTCTGTCGGGTTTTCGAGAATTTTATAGATTGCATCAGCAATCAGAATAACGCTGAAATCTGCCGTTTTTATAATGATGAAAATATCATCAGGATTGAGTTGCTTTGCTGGTAATTGAAAAAGTAAGCGTGAATTCAGGACAGGTAATATGCTCCCTTGCACATTGATCATTCCTGCTAGAAAAGGACTGGTTTGTGCAACAGATGTTATGGTTGCTGCTCTTGTGACTCGTTCCACTGATGATAAAGGTAAACCATAAAGTCTATCTTCTATCTGAAAAACGAATATTGAAGACGATGCAGAAAACAGAAAAGCTCCTGAAAATTCTTTTCGTTGTTTAGATATTTTTTACCAATATAACTTTTGATAAACAACTAAATTTACGAAAAATATACTTTCAAGTGTGCTTTATTCGTGCATTTCAACCGCATAATAGAGGAATGCTTCCATGTCTGCTGGCCAGTGGTTTGATCGCCATCCGCCTTTCATTAATAAATGATCGATAAACTCTGCTTTCGTTGGTAGTTGTTCCCATACCGCGGGTAAAAAGGTCGCTCTTCTTATTCCATCGGTTAACCACAACCCGGTTTCGCCCGGGATCAAAACCGCTTCGACTTCTTCTCTCGAATTAGCAGGTGTTGGTTCTTTTTCTGACAAGACAGAAATACTGATTTTACATTCGGGAAATTCAGTTTCTGTAACAGGTGGAAATCGGGGGTCATAATTTGCTGCAGCAATACTGAAATACAGAACGCCTTCATTCAGTGGCTTGTCTGCTTGTAGTGTGCCGATACATCCTCTGAGTTGACCGTGCTTGGTTAATGTCACAAAACATGCAGCAGTCGGGTTATTGTGCGGATGTGGTGGCTGCGATAAGTCTGGCTGCCATTGACGCTGAATGGCAAACCGGGCCAAAGCAATCCACTGTTTTTCTTCATTCTCATCAAAATAAGGCAAAAGAGGCATATCCAACCACCCTGGTTTTATCGTCACCAGTATCGCCTGATGAACATTGATCGAGTAATTTAATCTCCAGACCATGATGCCGAGCCCAACGTAGCGCACCATTTAATGCATAACAACCACAAGCTTGCCAGCCATTAATGTTTTCATGAAACTCAATAATTTGATGAATTGTGATGTCATCCTGTTGTTGGGCCTGCGCGTATGAGAGGTAATGACTGAGATCGGTACTGATGACTAATAAGGTATCATTCGTCATAACCGCATCAAGTAACTGTTCAACATGTTCAGGTTGACACGCGCCAACCACAACTGGAATAAGAGAAAATCGATGTAATTGATGTTGCAGGAACGGCAATTGCACCTCAATTGCATGTTCCAGGCGATGCGCTTCCGTTGCGCTGATGACTTCAGGTAAGTCTAATAATTTGTTGATCGTTTTTTTATCGATCGGAATGATGCCAAGTGGTGTTAATTCTGCATCCCAGCTTGTTGGTAATGCCATGCCTTCAACAGCAACACGATGAGCAGGGCAGAGAATAACGACTCGGGAGAACGCGTCAGGTTTTAGCAACGCGTATCCTTGTGCTGCGATATCACCGGAAAATCGATATCCGGCATGCGGTAAAATTAACGCCCTTGGTTGTCTGGTATCTTTCGCTGATGATGGAATGTGTGCATCAAGCCAGGTCTGCAATTCCTCGGGATTGCCTGGATAAAAAAGATCGGCAACTGCTGGCTGGTGAATGATCTGCATTTGAAGTGCCTTTTCATAGCCCGTCTATACTTATAAATATAGACAGGAGTTTCTATGAGTGAATCTATTCATCAAATATCCACACGATATTGGGAAAAACTAGATAACGATCATGTCGTGTGCCATCTATGTCCCCGGGAGTGTGAGCTTCGTGATGGGAAGCGGGGAGTTTGTTATGTCCGCATGGCTGAAGGCGGCGAGATTGTTCTGACAACGTATGGACTTTCAAGCGGATTCTGTATTGATCCTATTGAGAAAAAGCCACTCAATCATTTCTTGCCTGGTACCCCTGTTTTTTTGGTACGGCGGGTTGTAATCTGACTTGCAAGTTCTGTCAGAATTGGGAGATTAGTAAATCCCGTGAAACAGAAACCATTTCTCAAGTTGCCATGCCAGAACAAATTGCCCAAAAAGCGCTGGAATATGGCTGCCGTTCTGTAGCATTTACCTATAACGACCCCGTGATCTTCATGGAATATGCAATTGATGTTGCAAAAGAGTGTCATGCGGTCGATGTGAAAACCGTTGCGGTCACAGCCGGATATATTAATCCTTTACCCCGAAAAGAATTTTTCTCTTATATCGATGCTGCGAATGTTGATTTGAAAGGCTTTACTGAATCTTTTTATCACAGAATTTGCGGTGGTCACTTAGCACCGGTTTTAGATACCTTGATTTACCTTAAACATGAGACTTCAGTCTGGTTTGAAATTACAACCTTATTAATTCCTGGTGAAAATGATAGTGCCGAAGAGCTTGAAAAATTATGTCGATGGGTCTCGGACGAGTTAGGTAACGATGTGCCTATCCATTTCACTGCTTTTCATCCTGATTTCCATATGTTGGAGAAGTCACCAACAAGTGTGAACACATTGAAGCAGGCTTATCATATTGCCAAAAATATTGGTCTGAATTATGTGTATGCCGGTAATGTCTACGCGCCTCAGTTACAAAGTACTTATTGTCCGCATTGTGGCGAGTTATTGATTGGCCGTGATGGGTATGTACTGGATCAATGGCATTTGAAAGGGAACACATGTGCTAGTTGTGGGCAGGAAATACCGGGTGTATTTGAATCAACACCCGGCCAGTGGGGGAGTCGGCGAATACCGATCCTATTTTCCCCTAGTGAATGATTGCGATAACCGAGGCTATTGCGTTATTTGAGCCATCGCTTCTGGATTCATTGTTCCGACTAATGTCAGAATTCCCAATATCACGAAAATGGCCGCAGCAATGCCATGGACAATCCGTGTCGGTATTTTATGCGCGATTTTATGGCCTAACAGCACTGCCGGAACATTTGCCAGCATCATGCCGATGGTTGTGCCTGCGACGACATATAGGATGGACTGATATTTTGCAGCGAGTGCAATAGTCGCTATCTGAGTTTTATCGCCCATTTCTGCAAAGAAAAAAGCAATCAGCGTGGTCATAAAGACACCGTAGTGGGCGAGTTTGGCTTCACTCTCATCAAATTTATCCGGGATCAGTGTCCAGAACCCCATCATGATGAAAGATACGCCGAGAATATAACCTGCAGTTGTGGGTGAAACCAATGATGTCAGCCATTCTCCGAGAACACCGGCAACACCATGATTCAATAACGTTGCAAGCAATATCCCGATGATGATCGGTGCTGGTTTTTTAAAGCGGGCAGCAAGGATAAACGCAAGTAATTGCGTTTTATCGCCAATTTCAGCTAATGCGACAATACCGGTTGAGATAAAGAGGGCGGACATAAAACACTCCAGGCTGGATTTACCAATGACCAAACACTTGCCCAGCCTAATGCAAGTAGTTGATCAATGGTCTTGCCAGGTAAGTAGATGGCTACTTACTGCTTACACCATGACGTGCGTCAAGTATGTTGATGTAAGCCCTATAAAAGGAGGCTACTCCCCAAAGATATTGAAATCAGGATACGTGTTTATCCAGTTTCAGACAACAAAAAGCCCTGATGAACAGGGCTTTTTGTCTTTTTATATGGTGCCCAGACGCGGAATCGAACCACGGACACGGGGATTTTCAATCCCCTGCTCTACCGACTGAGCTATCTGGGCGATGGTGCCGACTATCGGAATCGAACTGATGACCTACTGATTACAAGTCAGTTGCTCTACCTACTGAGCTAAGTCGGCTTAACGAGGCGGGATTATAAGGAAATGCGTTCGCCTGTCTAGTGAAAATCGTAATAAATTATCAAACTGTGATTTGTTTGCTGTTAATTCATGCAAATTGTATTGAAAGCAATCGATTGTGGAAAATGCATCGTCTTTGAATCATGGACGAACAGGTTCCATTAAACTACGTTTACTATATGAATCCATAACATATGAAAGCGTATGGACTTTCTGCTACTGATCGCCTTAATTTTATTAAATGGCATTTTTGCAATGTCGGAGATCGCCATACTCACTGCAAGAAAGTCAGCATTATTAAAATTATCCAAAGAAGGACGGAGAGGAGCGACCATTGCTTTAAAGCTAATGGAAGACCCAACAAATTTTCTTTCGACCGTTCAGATTGGGATCACTTCGATTGGTTTATTGAACGGGATTGTTGGTTATACGATTTTCACTGAACCACTGACGAATTTTTTTATCGTTTTCGGTATGCCTGTATCTATCGTTCATGTCTTCACCACAATACTGGTTGTTGGCGGTGTGACTTATCTCTCTATCGTCGTCGGTGAAATTACACCCAAACGCATCGGGCAAATCTTTGCAGAAAAGCTTGCCTGCTTTATTTCTCCTCCGATGTATATGTTATTAAAGATTTCATCCCCATTTGTCTGGTTGCTTGCGGTTTCTACCAAGATCCTGATTCGAATTATGGGACTTGGAAATGCGCGTAAGGCACTTCTTACCGAAGAGGAAATTCACGCCATTCTGGCCGAAGGGCGTGCCGCTGGCGTCATCGAACATAACGAACATACGATGTTACGGAATGTGTTTCGATTAGATGACCGACCGATTACGTCATTGATGGTGCCTCGATCTGAAATTGTCTTCATTAATATTGATGACGATAAGGAGAGTATTATTCAAAAAGTTACCGAATCGCAGCACTCATGGTTTCCGGTTTATAAGGGGGATGCGAACAATGTTCTGGGTGTTGTAAACGGTAAAGAGATCCTGACGCAAATACTGAATAAAAAAGCCCTGAATCTGAAATCTATTATTTTGCCATGTGCGTACCTTCCTGAAATTGTCTCCGGAATGTCATTACTGCAATTTTTCAAGAGTTCAGGTTTTCATCTGGCTTTGGTTGTGGATGAATACAGCGAACTACAAGGATTGGTTACCGTTCAGGATGTCATGGAGTCATTGATCGGTGCTTTTCCCCAGACGAATGAAGAAATGGCCGAGGCGATATGTCAGGACGATGGTACATGGTTACTCGATGGTTTGTTACCTGTCCCGGAATTAAAAGACTATCTGCAAATTGAACATTTGCCGGAAGAAGATATGCATCGTTATTTCACGTTAAGTGGCTTGCTGATGATGCTGTTAGGCAAGGTTCCGAAAAATGGTGATGTTGTAGAACTATATGACTGGCAATTTAAAGTGATCGAAATGGATGGTCACCGAGTAGATAAGGTTATTGCGTCAAAACTTTTTCGCTGAATTTAACATGTGTAATCGGGGGGAACATAGTGACGGCAAGCATACATTGAAATTTTTTTTCATTGCTTTAGATCAAAAAATTTCATACTTAGATCATAAAAATATAAATACTAACCAACATTTTGGTAACAAAATTTGCATTGTGATAACAGCTTCTTAGAATAGTGGGCATACACACAGGAGTGTGTTATTGCCTGTTTAATGGGGTTATTTAATGAAAAAAAATAGGGGGAGATGGCTATTGCCATCGTTGATGCCGTTATTGCTTACTGGTTGTAATGCGGCATTGCTTGATCCAAAAGGCGAGATTGGAATGCAGCAAAAATCGCTCATTCTGACCGCGACTTGGCTCATGCTGATTGTTGTGGTTCCGGTCATTATTATGACTGTGTGGTTTGCATGGCGATATCGAGCATCGAATAAGAATGCGACATATGCGCCAAATTGGTCTCATTCAAATAAAATCGAATTTGTTATCTGGACTATTCCCTGCATCATTATTTTAGTGCTCGGGACTATCACCTGGAAAACAACGCATTCGCTTGATCCTCGTGTTCCTATTGCATCTGAAGAAAAACCAGTTGTAATTGAAGCGATTGCAATGGATTGGAAATGGCTGTTTGTTTACCCGGAACAAGGCATTGCCACCATTAATGAAATCAGCTTCCCGGCAAATGTGCCGGTTGAATTCAAGATCACCTCTGATACGGTGATGAATTCATTCTTTATTCCCCGTTTGGGTAGCCAGCTCTATGCGATGGCTGGGATGCAAAACAAACTGCATCTGATCGCAAATGAAGAGGGTGAGTTTAAAGGTATTTCATCAAACTACAGCGGACATGGTTTCTCAAATATGAAGTTTACGGCGTATGCGACTTCGAAAGAGAAATTTGCTGAGTGGGTGAATAAAGTCAAAGCCTCTCCTGACACATTGCAATGGGCTGATTTTGAAAAGTTGGAAAAACCAACTGACAACAACCCTGTGCAGTATTTTGGCTCTGTGAAAACCGGTCTTTATCAAGACATTATCGATAAGTTTATGGATCCGGCGATGAACCATAAACAGATGGCTGAAGGGGCCAAACCGGTTGAGCATGAAATGAATCAAGAGATGACGCACGACATGGCGCATGACATGCCGATGTCTACGACTACGGCTTCCGGGGAATAAACATGTTTGGAAAACTAACTTTAGACGCGATCCCTTACCACGAACCCATCATCATGGTCACATTGGCCATGATTGCAGTGGGTGGTATTGCTATCGTTGCTTTGATGACCTATTTCCAGAAATGGGGATGGTTATGGCGTGAATGGTTGACATCTGTTGATCATAAACGCATTGGTATCATGTATATCGTGGTTGCGATGGTCATGCTGTTGCGTGGTTTCGCAGACGCAATCATGATGCGTACCCAGTCTGCGCTGTCATCAGCTGGTGAGGCCGGGTTCCTGCCGCCGCATCACTATGATCAAATCTTCACTGCGCATGGTGTCATCATGATTTTCTTCATGGCGATGCCATTTATGGTGGGTCTGATGAACATCGTGGTTCCACTACAAATTGGTGCCCGCGATGTGGCATTCCCATTCCTGAATAACCTGAGTTTCTGGTTATTTGTGGTGGGTGTCGCGCTGATCAACATTTCACTGGGGGTAGGTGAGTTTGCTCAGACTGGCTGGTTGGCATATCCACCATTATCGGGAATTCAGTATAGTCCCGGGGTAGGGGTCGATTATTGGATATGGAGCCTACAGATATCGGGGCTGGGGACGTTACTTTCCGGGGTTAACTTCTTTGTGACGATCCTGAAAATGCGTGCGCCTGGCATGAATATGATGAAAATGCCGGTATTCACATGGGCGTCACTGTGTTCAAACGTGCTGATCATCATCGCATTCCCGATCCTGACCGTCACTATTGCTTTACTGACGTTAGACCGTTATATCGGAACGCACTTCTTTACCAATGATTTTGGTGGCAACCAGATGATGTATGTGAACCTCATCTGGGCGTGGGGTCATCCGGAAGTATATATCCTGATCCTGCCAGCATTTGGTATCTTCAGCGAGGTCGTTGCGACGTACAGTAAAAAACGTATGTTCGGCTATACCTCAATGGTGTGGGCAACAGCTGTTATCACACTCCTTTCTTTCGTGGTTTGGTTGCACCATTTCTTCACGATGGGGGCGGGTGCAAACGTGAACGCTTTCTTCGGTATCATGACGATGATCATTTCGATACCGACCGGGGTGAAGATATTTAACTGGCTGTTTACCATGTACCGTGGTCGGGTTGAGTTTTCTACACCAATCCTCTGGACGTTAGGTTTCCTGATCACCTTCTCATTGGGTGGGATGACCGGGGTGCTGATGTCCGTTCCGGGTGCTGACTTCGTACTGCATAACAGTGTGTTCCTGATTGCTCACTTCCATAACACGATTATTGGTGGTGTGGTCTTCGGCTATCTGGCTGGCTTTAACTATTGGTTCCCGAAAGCAATGGGCTTCAAGCTCAACGAAAAACTTGGGAAAATTGCTTTCTTCTTCTGGATCACTGGTTTCTTCTGCGCGTTTGTCCCGCTTTATATTCTGGGCTTTATGGGCATGACACGTCGTTTGAGCCAGAACATTGATCCGTCTTTCCATCCGTTACTGTTGGTCGCTTTCTTCGGTGCTTTTCTGATTTTCTGCGGTATTCTGACTCAGTTACTGCAACTGGCAGTGAGCATTAAAGATCGGAATAAGAATCGCGATGTCACTGGTGATCCTTGGGGTGGCCGGACATTGGAATGGTCAATTTCTTCTCCTCCTCCTTTCTATAACTTTGCCGAAGTTCCGAAAGTCGAAGAACTGGACGCATTCTGGGATATGAAAGAGAAAGGTACCGCATATAAACAACCAGCGAAGTACCAGGAAATTCATATGCCGAAAAATACCAGTGCAGGCATATTCATTGGCCTGTTTAGCTTGATTGGCGGATTTGCAATGATTTGGCATATCTGGTGGATGGCAATTCTGGGTGTAATCGGTATCGCTTTCACCTGGATTAAATATTCATTCAGTGAAGATGTGGATTATTACGTTCCTGTTGATGTGGTCACTAAGACTGAGAACCAACATTTCGCAGAAATCCGTAAAGCTGAGGTGAAGAATGTCGGCTAATACTTTATATGCCGCCCATGCAGATGGGCATGAACACCATGAGTCGAATTCAGTATTCGGCTTCTGGATCTACCTGATGACCGACTGCATTCTGTTTGCGACTATCTTCGCAACGTTTGCAGTGTTATCCCACAGCTATGCTGGTGGCCCGACAGGGAAGGACATTTTCGAGCTGGATTATGTTCTGGTTGAAACTTTCTGCCTGTTGCTGAGTAGTGTGACTTATGGCTTTGCAATGTTGTCGATGTATAAAGGCAACCAGCGAGGCGTGATGTTATGGCTGGCGATTACTTTCTTGTTTGGTGCAGGCTTCATCGCGATGGAGATCAATGAGTTTACTCATTTGATTCATGAAGGGTTTGGCCCGGATCGCAGTGCGTTTCTGTCTGCATTCTTCTCTCTGGTTGGAACCCACGGTCTGCACGTGACCGCCGGTTTGATCTGGATGGCAATCATGATGATTCAGGTCATGCAGAAAGGATTGACTGCACGTAGTCAGCGCCGTCTGATGTGCCTGAGTTTATTCTGGCACTTCCTGGACGTTGTCTGGATCTGTGTGTTTACCGTTGTGTATCTGATGGGAGTGCTGTAATGAGTCATTCTTCACAACATGCAGGTGCTGATCACGGCACTACCAAGTCATACATTACAGGTTTCATTCTGTCTGTGATTTTGACGGTCATTCCATTCTGGATTGTGATGGAGCATGTCTTGTCTCCAGCAGCAACCATTGGTGCGATCGTTGTTTTGGCGTTCATTCAGGTGATTGTTCAACTGGGCTATTTCCTGCATATGAATACCCGGTCAGAAGGTGGTTGGAACTTCATCTCTCTGGTTTTTTCTGCGGTTATCATTGCGATTCTGGTGGTTGGTTCGTTGTGGATCATG
>QKFI01000414.1 GCA_003251455.1 Tolumonas sp. | reverse complement strand
TAAAGAACATGCTTCATGCGATACACCTTCCATCAGACAGCCATCACCCATAAAAGCCCAGGTGTAATGGTCCACGATTTCATGGTTCGGTTTATTAAACTGAGCCGCCAGCGTTTTCTCCGCTAAAGCCATGCCGACGGCATTGGCGATGCCCTGACCTAAAGGACCAGTGGTGGTTTCAATACCCGGCGCATAGCCATATTCCGGATGCCCCGGGGTTTTTGAATGCAGTTGACGGAACTGTTTTAAATCATCGAGTGATAAATCATAACCAGTGAGATGCAGCAGGGAATAATGCAACATCGAGCCATGACCATTCGATAACACAAAACGGTCACGGTTCAGCCATTTCGGGTCAGTCGGGTTGTGTTTATAGTGATGACGGCATAAGACTTCCGCGATATCCGCCATACCCATCGGGGCACCGGGATGGCCGGAATTGGCTTTTTGTACAGCATCGACACTGAGCATACGTACGGCATTCGCCAGGGTTTTTACATCCATACTCATCAGAAAACTCCACTCAAAAAATACCCGGCCTCACTGAAGTCACAGCGGCGTTGACTGCGTTCATTTGCCGCCTCGCCGTAACCTCAATTAGTTGGGTCTTTGTCATTCCAAAAAAAAAGAACTTCAATGGATGTGTCGTTGGTTCGAAGGTGAAGACCGTTTGAGAGGATAGTGGGAAGGCAAGCTCCGGCTCTGTGCGCCATGGGTGGCGCGCTGAAGTCCCCATGGATGGGTTCACGACGTGCCGGAGAATGACTTGCCACTGTCCGACGTATTCACGCCGGACAACCAACCACACATCAACAAGTCATTACGCCAAACGAGATGCGAGCAACTGCTCCAGCTTCACCTGGTCAATCGCAAAGTTACGAATGCCTTCCGCCAGTTTCTCGGTCGCCATCGCATCTTCATTGTGCTGCCAGCGGAACTCTGCTTCGGTCATCGCAGCAGGGCGTGCTTCACGTGTGCCATCATCCGTCAGCACGCTCACCAATTCCCCAGAAGTTTCTTCCAATTCTTTCAACAGATTTGGACTGATGGTCAGACGGTCGCAACCGGCCAGCGCTAACACTTCGCCGAGATTACGGAAGCTTGCGCCCATCACGACAGTGTCGTAGCCGTGTTGTTTGTAATACTGATAAATCGAGCGGACAGACAGCACACCCGGGTCAGTTTCAGCGGTGTAAGCCTCACCTGTTTTGGCTTTGTACCAGTCGAGAATACGACCGACGAATGGAGAAATTAAGTAAGCACCTGCTTCCGCACATGCACGTGCCTGCGCAAAGCTGAACAGCAGAGTCAGGTTACAGTTGATACCTTCTTTCTCGAGCTGTTCAGCAGCACGAATGCCTTCCCAGGTCGAAGCGATTTTGATTAAAACACGTGAACGAGAAATGCCTTGCACTTCATACAAGCCAATTAACTTGCGGGCTTTTTCAATCGTTGCCACAGTATCAAAAGAGAGGCGCGCATCCACTTCCGTTGAGATACGGCCCGGTACATGTTTCAACACTTCACAACCAATCGCCACAATCAGACGGTCAGCCGCTTCTTCAATCTGTACTGCTAAATCAGAGGACATTGCACGTGCGGAAGTCACAATTTCTTCTAACAGCGACGCATATTCCGGGGTGGTGACTGCTTTTAAAATCAGCGATGGGTTAGTGGTTGCATCTTCTGGTTTGAATGCTTTGATGGCAGGTAACTCACCTGTATCAGCAACAACAGTGGTAACGGCACGAAGTTGATCTAATAAATTGCTCACAATGGCTCCTTGTCTTTGATTCAAGACGAATTAATGCATTAAAGATTCGGTTGTTTCCGCCCAACGGCAATACTGTTGATAAATTGCCTCATAGGTCGTAACCAACTCAGTGTTCGGTTGATAAATCGTTTCTATAT
>QKFI01000198.1 GCA_003251455.1 Tolumonas sp. | reverse complement strand
ATGATATCATCATCTTTGAGGTTTGATCCTACGATCTAATCTTTTCTGACATGAATTATCATCGATTCATCCAAGACTAGTTTTATTTGTCGATGTTTATTTCATCAATGCGCAAAAAAACCAGAGAATATTTCACTCTACGTGTCTGGATTAGTGGTCAGTAAAAATATTATTTTTAATTGAATGCATGAACGATCGATTTATTTTATTACATTGCTGTCCCTTCTAGCCGAACCGATAGTCATGAACTATCGGGTTTTTTATATCTATCTGATATATAATGGATAAAAAATCACATCCATAGTCCCATGCCTGAATTGCCATCCGTTTTACCGCTATTTGACGCGATCGTTTACCTTGATGAAGGAAATGCGACCGTCAATCAACATTTAACTACTGTAACTTTAAATCGAGTACCGGATGCAACTTTGGTCTATCAACATGCTGTGGAATGGCTCTCGGAACAACGTTACAACGAAAATAATTACAAGACTTATCGCAGTGAGCTGACTACGTTTCTCCACTGGTGTTTTGATGTGGCGTCGATATCTGTTGCAGATGTTGATCGTAAAACGATGAATCGTTATGTGAGTTACTGCCAGAATCCGCCTGTAGAATTGATCTCGCACCGCAATGTTGCTCAGTTTGTTACGGTCAAGGAGTGGGGAGAGCGTGCACCCAATCCTCTTTGGCTGCCTTTTCTTGGTAAAAAAGAAAATGGCCAGCTGCAACCTTATCTGCTTAGTGATAAAGCGCTTAAAACAAAAATGGCTATTTTATCTGCATTCTATGGCTATCTGATTAACGAAGAATTTACAGAACGTAACCCTGCCATGATGTGGATGCGCCATAGTAAATTTGCATCGAAACCGCTGGTGGCTAATCTGAATCATGAAGAGGAATCAATCAAATCATTCAGTGAGTTACAGTGGTCTTACATCATGTCGGCAGCTGAAAAACTGGCATCGGAACATCCTGATTTGCATGAACGGACACTGTTTATGATTAGCTTGATGTACAGCTGCTATTTACGGATCTCTGAGGTTGCTGCGAAACCTGGATTTTCACCGGTGATGGGACAGTTCAGACGTGATCGTCATACTGGCGTGTGGGGCTTTTTTATCCCTGTTAGTAAAGGTGGAAAAAAACGTACAGTCGCCGTTTCAAATCAATTGTTAGATGTGTTGAAACGTTACCGGACATTTTTAGGACTAACACCGCTTCCTGCACCTAATGATGCAGTACCATTGTTTACCCGGCATCGACCTGCTGGTCGGGGGCGTGATGCCGGACTAAGAAATGCCAACCTTGGTATTCGACAAATTCGTGATGAGATTAATCAAGTATTTGAATGCGCCGCGCAACTTGCCGTGCAAGATCAGTTCGAACAAGATGCGCAGGAGATCCGCCAAATGACGCCACATAGCATACGCCATACGGGAATTACACATGATATTAATCTGAATGGACGTCCTTTATCGCATGTGCAGGCTGATGCAGGGCATGACAGCATTGATACAACATCACAATATCTACATACGACCCGAACTGAACGGCATGAATCAGCCGCAGGAAAATTAATTAACCGATTGCATGGAGTCGGTTAATTCTAAACCTCTATTCATCTGGTAAATGTTCAAGATTATTTTTGATTCGGTTGATGACCTGCATCAGGGAGTCAATTTCTTCTAAGGAAAGACCATCGACGGCAGCGCGACAGATTTCTTTACTTTCTTCTTTAAATGTTGCGTGAACTGCTCGACCAGCAGGGGTAATCGTCAGTTGTATACGACGTTTATCCTGAGAGTCCTTTTGTTCTTCTATGAACCCTTTCTCTTTTAGTCCGCGTAAGAGCCGATTGAGTTGTGCTTTGTCTTTTTGGGAGTGAGAAACGAGATCACTCAATGTGGCACCTTCATGGTCACTAAAAAAACCAAGCGCCTTATGTTCCATGTGTGTTAGATCACTTTCATTTTTTTTCAGGGTTTTATGCATTTTTGCACGGTAGAGATGCATCAGCGAATGGATTGCTTCAAATGTATCAATGGCAATATTGTTGTTCATGATGGTTGACAATATCAACTAATTTAATGGATATTATATACACATTAACATGAGAGGTTAAATTATATGAAAACTCTTTCTCCACACAGAGAAGTACAACGTATTCGTCATGAACTGCGTATCCGTAATCTGACTGTGAAATCAGTTCAATCGGTAGGTCCTGGATTTTTATCTGTTACGCTTAAGGGCCCAGAACTGGCTGGTTTCACTTCCTTATCATTTGATGATCACGTCAAAGTAATGCTTGCTGATAGTGCAGGAGACACGGTTCGTCGTGACTACACGCCACGACACTACAATGCGCAAGCACAAGAACTGACAATTGAATTTGCTGTGCATGATGGCGGTTTTGCATCTGATTGGGCAAAAAATGCGAAAGCTGGTGATGAAGTTGTCATTGGTGGGCCTCGTGGTTCTATGGTGATCCCAACCGAATATGACTGGCATATGCTCATTGGCGATGAAACCGCATTACCAGCCATTAGTCGAAGAATCGAAGAATTAGCCACAGATGCTCAGATTATGGTGATCGCTAAAATTAATTCTCAGGAAGATATTCGTCTGTTTGATGGTAAAACAAATCTTTCAGTTCTGTGGGTATATGACTATCCGTCGCTGATTAATGAAGTAAAAGAAATGATATTACCAGAGGGTGAAGGTTATATCTGGTCAGCAGGCGAGGCTGCAACAATGGCGACGATCAAACGCTATCTAGTTGGCGAAAAGGATGTTGATCCTAAAAAATTAAGCGTTGCCAGTTATTGGAAACAAGGCGAGTCTGATTTTCATGAGCGTTTATAGCGAATTGGTTGCTTGAACATGATGCACGATAAGGTGGTTGTGATTTGACTTTTATCACAATCAAATCTTCCTCATCAGATTTTAACTAGCCAGCATAATGTCGTCATGCTATATGATAAACGTGGTGACTTGTGTATAGGTGAAATTTTGCGTCGGGTCGTGCAACTTACAGCCGTCGTGTTAACTATGTTGTCTATTGCGCAGGCAAAAGATCTTAAAGCAGTACCAGATTTTTCTGTGTACTGGCAACCGTATAAAACATGGCAAATCAGTCTTATCGGTCGAATCACCCGAGAGCATCCTTTATCTCTTACAGATTTAACAAAGCAAAAGAACGAATCATCTGCAATTACATTTAAAGCAAGGAATTCGTCTTCTTTATTTTCTGTTTCTTATCCCCAATTTCCAGAAACTGAGTCGTTTTCAGATAAAAGGGAAGTGTCTACTTTTTGGGATAATTGGCAGTCCAATGCGAACCGTTTTATACCGAAAGATCTGATCCCATATATAGGGATCAGAATGAATTATAAACTCTCAACTCGATTTAGTTTGTTCAATGACATTACGATGCAAAGTATTGTCTATGGCTTTCGCTACAACTATTAGACTTGAGTGTGTTCACGCGATGTTTCGATAAAATACCAATAAAAAAAAACCGGCGATATGAGATCACCGGTTCTTCAGTTTATTGAACGCTGTATATCTGGATTAGAACAGGATACGCGCTTTCAATGTGCCATCGATTTCTTTCAGGCGAGCCAGAGCAATATCGCTATGTTCAGTTTCAACTTCGATCACAACATAACCAATGTTTGGATTTGTTTGCAGATATTGACCCGCAATGTTGATCCCTTCATCAGCAAATGCCTGGTTGATTTTGTTTAGCACGCCAGGTTGGTTACGGTGAATGTGTAACAAACGGCTGGTTTTACGGCCTAACTCAGGTAGAGAAACTTCAGGGAAGTTAACTGCAGATAATGTTGAACCATTATCAGAGTATTTGATCAATTTACTTGATACTTCGATACCGATATTTTCTTGTGCTTCCTGAGTTGAACCACCGATGTGTGGTGTCAGGATGACATTGTCAAATTTCTGCAGTGGAGAAACAAATTTCTCGCCGTTCGCTTTCGGTTCTACAGGGAATACGTCAATTGCAGCACCTGCAAGGTGACCGGATTCCAGAGCCGTTGCTAAGTCATCGATTACGACAACAGTACCACGGGCAGCGTTGATGAAGATGGAGTTTGGTTTCATCTTGCTGAACTGTTCTGCACCAAACATATCTTTGGTCGATGGCGTTTCAGGAACGTGCAGAGTGACTACGTCAGAGATGGCCAGTAATTCATCCATAGTAGGAACCTGGATTGAGTTACCCATTGAAAGTTTATTTTCGATATCGTAGTAGTAAACTTTCATACCAATGCTTTCTGCGATAACACTTAATTGGCTACCGATATGGCCATAACCAACAATACCCAGTGTCTTACCGCGCGCTTCAACTGAATTATTTGCACTTTTATCCCAATCTCCGCGATGAGCGCCCGCATTTTTCTGAGGGATACCGCGAAGCAGTAATAAAATTTCACCCAACACTAATTCAGCAACACTACGAGTGTTAGAAAATGGAGCATTAAATACTGGGATACCGCGAGCTTCGGCTGCAGACAGATTTACTTGGTTTGTCCCAATACAGAAACAACCAACGGCTACTAATTTTTGTGCTGCATCTAAAACGCGTTCAGTGATATGAGTGCGGGAACGGATACCAATGAAATGAACGTCGCGGATTTTTTCGATCAAGGCTTCTTCATCAATCGAGCCTTTCAGATATTCAACATTTGAGTAACCAGCTGCTTTGAATCCATCAACAGCTTTTGTATGAACGCCTTCCAGTAGCAGAATCTTGATCTTGTCCTTGTCCAAAGAGTATTTGGTCATATATGCGCTCCCTTTTACGCAACCTCATTCAATGGCGTAGTAAATTAACAAAAAGGAGGGTGCGCGCCAAGAAAGAAATCTCTTTGCGTAATATAAATTTCACATAACTGTTAAGGATAAAATCGATTTAGGAATACTGCAAAAATCAGGCCATTTAAGCATTCAGGTCTAAATCCAGTGGGTATTTGAATCTTTCCGTAGAATCAATCACTTAATCGCAATGACATGAATCAAACAAAATAATTGATAAATTGGCGTTAACCAAAAGAGGGAAACTCAAAACATTTGATTCATGATGGTGCGATAGGGTTGTTTTTTGTGCATAATTTGAGTGATTTACAAACATGATGAAATGACTGCAAACCTGATTCATAAATTGGTAATACCAATTTTGTTGGGCGTTGGTTTGATTCGAGATGTAAACAGTGAGTTTAATAATCGAAGTATGATTTTTAGCATGTTGATGACAGGCATCGCTATCTGCAAATAAACAACGCAAGAAATGGCTTTCTATCCGTCCTATCTGGTTAGAATAGTCAAAAAATGATCTAAATCATCTTCATGTATTAAGGTTAATTTAAATCTTTCCGAAGGGCGTGACTAACAGCCAAGAATAGGTAAAAATAGATTACCTAGCTAGTCAGATATTGGTATTACCAATTTTGTCTATTAGCTGACACAAATGTGACATTCTATCATGTTGTGTTTTCTTCCAATCAAAGCTGTATGGCATTGTAAAGTGGTCAGAAACATTGATGGATTGATGAGAAGCCATATTTGTATCAGATTTGGCATGAAATGCTAGGTATGAGGGCTGGTTGAACCGGGTTTAATCAGTAAAGTAGATATCCAGATAACATCTGAAACTTGTTAAATTTGAATTATTTCGCCTGACCTTGAACCGCTTTAACGCCAGTCGTTTAAAAGCTTTGCGAGGAAAGAATGGAATCAACAATCAATCCAACCGTTCTGGTTGTAAACTGTGGTAGTTCATCTCTTAAATTTGCTATCGTCGATCCAGCTACTGGTGAACAGTATCTGACTGGTCTGGCAGAGGCGTTGGGTTTACCTGAAGCACAAATCAGCTGGCGCTTTGGTGATAGCGACAAACAAAAAGCTAATCTTCCATCAGGGGCGAATCATACGGTTGCTTTAGCTTATCTCGAAGAACAGATCCTCGAAGGTAAGCCAGAGTTGATGAAGTCATTTATTGCTGTTGGTCACCGTGTTGTTGCTGGCGGAGAATTATTCTCTCAACCAACACTGATCACTGATGAAGTCGTGAAAGGAATTGAACAATGTATTCCGTTAGCACCACTTCATAACCCTGCACATTTATTAGGTATTGCTGCTGCACGTCGTTTGTTCTCAGAATTACCTCATGTTGCGATTTTTGATACAGCTTTCCATCAAACAATGCCTGCGAAAGCTTACATCTATCCATTGCCATACGAGCTTTATAAAGAACATGCTGTTCGCCGTTATGGCGCACATGGTACAAGCCATTATTACGTCACCACTGAAGCAGCGAAAATGCTGGGTAAACCAGTAGAAGAAACAAACATCATTACCGCGCATTTAGGTAACGGTGGCTCAGTGAGCGCGATTAAAAATGGTCAATGTGTTGATACCAGCATGGGTTTAACGCCGCTTGAAGGTATCGTCATGGGTACACGTAGTGGGGATATCGATCCTTCAATCGTGTTCTTCTTGGCTGATACATTAGGCTACAACATTGAACAGGTTCGCGATACGCTGAACAAAAAATCTGGCTTGCTGGGTATTTCTGGTAAAACCAGCGATTTCCGCGGTATTCTCGAAGGTGTAGATGCTGGCGATGAACAGTGTAAGCTGGCATTTGATATCTATTGCTATCGTTTAGCGAAATACATCGCTTCTTACTATGTTGCTGTTGGTAAAGTTGATGCTTTAGTCTTTACTGGTGGTATCGGTGAAAACTCAATGCCAATGCGTGCAGCAGTTCTGAAAATGCTGGAAGGTTTTGGTTATGTCGAATCACCAGAAGCAAATGCTGCAGCTCGTTTTGGTAACTCTGGTCTGATTACTACCGCAGAATCTGCAAAAGCTTTCGTGATCCCAACAAACGAAGAATTAGTCATCGCACAAGGTGCTGCTAAATTCGCAAAATAATCTTGTGAAAGATATTCATAATTAAAAAACGGCCGATTCAGGCCGTTTTTTATTGTCACGAAAAAGCCACCTTTAAATCAGGTGGCCATATTCTTAACTTAATTGTTCTGTTGCTTCCTGTGTCGTTAATTGAGTTTCTGGTTTGCGAGACAGCAGGGTACGCCATTTTTTCAGTGCAGAGAGCAGAATAATAATCCCTAATGCCAGCATGATGATTGAGATACAACCATTGAAGATGTTGTAGCCTTTTGCTGCAGGATTAAAGTAAACATTTTTAATCATCCAGTAGCCTGCATACTGAACTGTGACAAACAGATAGGCTAAAGGAATCAAACAAGTCAGTGCATAACGGCGTTTTTGTGAGAGGCGAAGAATGATGGTTGCACCGATGATCAAGCCAACAGATGCCATCAATTGATTTGATACACCAAATAATGCCCATACAGAACCGATATCGCCTGACATTAAGAGGTAACCCCACATCACACAAGCCACAATACTTGCGCCAATTGCACCAGGCATCCAGTCAAGACGTTTCAGTGGAGAGTAAAATTCACCGAAGAAATCCTGGATCAGATAGCGTGATACACGAGTACCAGAATCAACCGCAGTCAGAATGAATACAGCTTCAAACATGACGACAAACTGGAAGAAGTATGAAGCCAGAGAGCTGAACCAGCTAACTTTGGTGAAAATGTAAGACATGCCTACAGCTAATGTTACTGCACCACCAGTACGACCATAAAGATCCAGCCCGATTTCATTAGCAAGGTAAGGAAGGTCGATAACATTCATGCCTAATTTGGCAAATGCTTCAGGACTTGAGTTAATCGCGAAATAGTCAGCAGGATGTAACGCTGTTGCAGCGATTAAAGCCATGACACCGACCACACATTCAGCAAGCATCGCACCAAATGCAACAGGAAGAATATCGCTCCATTTATCAACTAGTTTAGGTGTTGTGCCTGAACCGATAAATGCATGGAAACCAGAAATAGCACCACAAGCAATCGTGATGGAAATAAATGGCCAAACCGGACCGCTTAATACTGGACCACCGCCATGGATAAACTGAGTCAGAGCAGGGAATTGAATTTCTGGGTTAATGAACACAACGCCAACGATCAGTGCACCAAATACACCGATTTTCATGAAGGAAGAAATGTAACCACGCGGTGTCAGCAACAACCAGACAGGTAAAGCAGTGGCAAAGAAAGCATAGATTGGTAATGCAAGACTGATAGTGGTTGCATGGAGTGTCAGCCAATCACCAAAAAGTGTTCCTTGAATGTATGGGCCAAAAAATACGCATGCAAGAACAGCGATAAACCCAACAATTGATGAATTTTTCAAATCACCCGTTGCTTTATGATACAAACCAACAACCATTGAAATTGGGATGGTCATAAAGACAGCAAATGTACCCCAAGGGTTACGTTCCAAAGCATGGACAACAACCATTGAAAGGCCTGCCATGGTAATGGTAATAATGAACAACATTGCTAAACCGGTACACCAGCCAGCAACTGGGCCTAGCTCAGCTTTTGCAACTTCAGACAGTGATTTACCCTGATACTTCATTGAAGCAAACAGCACAACGGTATCATGTACGGCACCGCCGATCACACAACCAATCAGCAGCCAGAGAAAACTAGGCAAATAGCCAAATTGCGCAGCCAGTACTGGTCCGACTAAAGGACCTGCAGCTGCAATTGCTGCAAAGTGCTGACCGAAGTTTACCCAACGATTTGTTGGAACGTAGTTCTTTCCATCAGAGAGGGCATGTGCAGGTGTCACTTTACTATCATCAGCATTCAGTACTTTACGTACAAAAAACACCCCATAGAGACGATAGCAAATTGCGAGAATACACAATGCACTGATGACAAAGGTTATTGCGTGTGTCATGAGTGGTACTCCTGTTATAAGTTTTTAGTGGCACCAGACTCCATGTCTGGTGTTACAACTAAAATTTATGACGAGGAATAGCAAAAGGTAATTGATAAAAAGGTAAGCGGTTAAATAGGCATGCGAGCGGTTTATATTGCTGCTAAGCGGTTTCGCATTTAAGGGATATTTAAGCTCTGTTTTAATTGCTTCAGATATCGACGGCTCACTGGTACAAGTTTCTTTGAACGTGTCAGTAATTCCGCATTTCCATTTTCCAGCAATTGTATTTCGGCAACTTGCTCAGGATTTACCATATATTGTCGATGACAGCGGAGAAAATCAGTTTTTTCCTCCAGTGTCCGCAAGGTGAGTTGTGTGATGCCATTTTTTTCTGCGCTAATCACGTGAATTCCCGCCATATCGCTTTGAATATATTCGACTTCATTCAGTGGCAATAGAAAAATACGGTTATAGCCACAACATGGAATAGAACGGAGCGGGGCAAGTTCATTGATTGGTTGATAAGAAGTTGGGCCTAATTCTTTTTCCAGCCGTTGCATTGTTTTTTGTAAACGCTCAGGTTCGATCGGCTTAAGAAGATAATCGAAAGCATTTTCTTCGAAAGCTTTTAACGCGAATTCATCATAGGCTGTTGCAAATACGATCCTTGGCATCTGTTCAGGATCAAGCATGTTAACCAATTCTAATCCGCTGATCCGCGGCATTTGAATATCGAGAAATAAAATGTCTGGACGTAATTTATGAATCAGCGGAATGGCTTCTAACGCATTACTCGCTTCCGCAATAATTTCAGTATGTTGATAGTGGGACAATAATGAACGTAACTCTTCCCGGGCTGGTAACTCGTCATCCACAATCATGATGCGCAGCATAATTTATCCTCGACAAATGGCAGATCAATCACGATGCGGGTAAATTTTTCCGATTCGCATTCTACATGCAATCCGTATTTATCACCCTTGTAGGCCTTGATTCGACGATCCACTAAATTCATGCCCAATCCATTGCTATGTTCAGGTTTTTTATGATGTTCAGAGATATGAAAAAGACCAGCGTCATCCTCAACGATAATGCGCCAATACATAGATTTCTTAATCGCAGAAATCGTGATTGTTCCGCCATTCATACTTTGTGAAATACCATGCTTTACAGCATTTTCTACAATTGGTTGCAGAGAAAATGCAGGCAGAGTCTGGTTCATTAATTCTTCTGGAATATCGAAATTCACATGCAAACGATCAGGGAAACGAGCCAGCTCTATTTGTAAATAACTGTTTACATGCTCAAGTTCTTCTTTGAGTGTGACTTCTTCTGTATTTCGACGGAGATTTTTCCGGAAAAATAATGAGAGATGCTGTACCAATTGACGAGCTTTTTCAGGGTTTGTTCGGATCACTGAGGCGAGCGTATTCAAAGCATTAAATAGAAAATGAGGATTAACCTGGGCATGTAATACTTTGATTTCTGATTGTGAAAGCAGCTGCCGTTGTGCCGCATATTTTCCTGCCAGAATCTGTGTGGACAGGAGCCTCGCCATCCCTTCACCCAAAGTTCGATTCAATGAAGAAAAGAGCTTGCGCTTTGGTTCATATAATTTGATGGTACCAATCACCTGATTATCTTCTCCGCGCAGCGGGATAACCAAGGTTGATCCAAGCCTGCAGTGAGGGTCTAAGGTGCAGTGATAGCGAATCAAGTTTCCATCAGCATACACAACTTCATTATTTGCAATGGCGCGTAGCGTATGTGACGAAGTGATAGGAGAACCCGGTAGATGGTGATCTTCACCTATCCCAATAAATGCGAGTAGCTTTTCTCTGTCAGTAAGAGCCACTGCTCCAACATTGGTTTCTTCCAGTAAAATGCGTGCGAGTTGTGCACAATTTTCGGGGGTAAACCCCTTGCTTAAGATTCCCATCGAACGTTCAGCTATCTTTAACGCTCGAGCAGAGAATGCGACAGAATATTTTTCATACATCGCACGTCGATCTAACAGCATTCGCATCAGAATCGCGGCGCCAATACTGTTTGCTAAGACCATTGGTAGTGCAATATTTTGAACGAGATGTAATGCTTGATCGTAAGGTTTCGCGACCAGAAGAATGATCGCCATTTGTAAAATCTCAGCAACAACAGCGACGATAAAAACAATCCAAGGGTTGAACAATTGTTCCGGGCGATGTTGTTGCAGATAAAAACGATGAACAACCCCACCTAAGAGACCTTCTGCGATTGTCGATAACATACATGCAAAAGCTGTAAATCCGCCCATCGTATAACGGTGAAAACCACCAGTTAATCCGACCAGAAATCCAACCATAGGACCACCGACAATGCCGCCTAAAACAGCACCAGTTGCACGAGTATTCGCAATGGAGTTGTCGATTCGCAGACCAAAATAAGTCCCCATAATGCAGAAAGCGGAAAAAATCAGATAACAGAGGATCTTATTTGGCAGACTAATGGTGACCTGCGTGAGCGGCTGAAATAGAGGCGTTTTGCTCAATAGGTACACAATCACTACATACACGCACATTTGTTGTAATAGTGAAATGATCAGGGTGATCTGTTCAAAGTTCATACTGCTTGAAAGTCAAACCGTTTCGATAAGTGTAAAAAAATATTAAGAACAGAACTTTGTAGTGGGTCATTCTTTTATTATAAAAGGCTGAATAAGTAATAATTCAAGTAAAAACTTGACCAAAATTCTGCACTTCATAGACTTATATATTGTGCCCATCATTCGGGCTCAGGCTGATAATCCCGGAAGGAATAAAAATGAATAAAATGCTGAAAATTGCTGCAGTTGCTGCCTTTACGCTGACTGCATTACAAGCCCATGCGAAATCTGCAGAACCTGCGGTGATTTATGATACAGCAGGGAAGTTTGATAAATCATTTAGTGAAGCTGTTTTCCGTGATGGTGTTGAAGCATATAAAAAAGAAAAACATATCACTGTTAAAGAATTTGAACCTCAAAATGAAGCGCAGCGTGAACAAGGTTTACGTCGTTTAGCAAGCCGTGGTTACAGCCCAATTGTTGCAGTTGGTTTCAATTTCTCATCTTCTGTTGAAAAAGTAGCGACTGAATTTCCTGATATTAAATTCACGATTATTGACAGTGTTGTTGATAAGCCAAACGTTCAATCAGTCGTGTTTAAAGAAAATGAAGGTTCTTTCCTTGTTGGTGCATTAGCTGCTCAAGCTTCTAAAACGGGTAAAGTTGGGTTTGTTGGAGGCATGGACATTCCTTTGATTCGTAAGTTTGAATGTGGTTACGAACAGGGCGCTAAATATATTAATCCGAAAGCTGAAGTTCTCCAGAATATGACTGGTTCTACGCCAGCTGCATTCGCTGATCCAGCCAAAGGTGCTGAATTGGCAAAAACTCAATTCTCTCAGGGTGTGGATGTTATTTATGCTGCTGCTGGTGGTACAGGGTTAGGTGTATACCAAGCAGCTAAAGATGCTGGCAAATTAGCAATCGGTGTCGATTCAAATCAGAACCATCTCCATCCTGGTACGATGTTAACCTCTATGGTTAAAAGTGTTGGCTTAGCTGCTTTCAATAGCTGGGATGCGGCTGCAAATGGTAGCTGGAAGGGTGGTGTTGTGACATTAGGCCTGGCTGAAGGTGGTGTGAATTGGGCATTAGATGAAAACAATGCAAAACTGATCACACCAGAAATGAAAGCTAAAATGGATGAAATCAAGCAAGAAATTATTGCTGGTAAAATCCGCGTTCATGACTATATGTCTGACAACACTTGTAAATATTAATTTTGATTTAAATTGTTGGAGCCGGCCACTTTGTGGCCGGTTTTGTGTTCTTTAATTACTCGTATCCTGGAAAAAACACTGTGGCGCAATTTGACTGTTATGCGTTAGAACTGAATGGGATTGATAAGCGATTTGGCGAAGTACATGCCAATAAACATATCGATTTACAGGTTCGCAAGGGCTCGATCCACGGTATCGTTGGGGAAAACGGTGCGGGAAAATCGACATTAATGAGCATCATTTATGGGTTTTACCACGCTGACAGTGGTGAAATGACGGTAAATGGTTCTCTTTATAAGCCTGGGGGATCGCAGGACGCGATTGCCGCTGGTATTGGCATGGTGCATCAGCATTTCATGCTCGTGAATACCTTCACAGTATTGGAAAACATTATTTTAGGTGTGGAACAAGGGTTGACGTTAGCCCCGAGCATGAA
>QKFI01000445.1 GCA_003251455.1 Tolumonas sp. | reverse complement strand
TTCGCCATGATTGTTTCCTACACTACTGCCAAAGTACTTATGCTAACGCAGATAGGTCAGTCATTTCATCTAACTGCATGACGGTTGGCGTAAATTGCAGCAGATGATGCAGTTGTACAACCTCGCCAATCACGATCAATGCCGGCGCTTTAATGCCGTCACGGACAACATCCTGCGGTAAAGTCGCAAGCGTTCCCTGAGAGATTTTTTGCACCTGATGGCTGGCATACATCACTGCTGCAGCAGGTGTCGTCGCAGCTTTGCCATGTTCGATCAGTTGCTGACAGATACTGTCTATCTGGCTCATGCCCATCAGGATCACGAGCGTACCTTGTAATTTGGCAAGCGTCGCCCAGTCTTGCGGGTCTTTGCCTTGTTGCAAATGGCCAGTAATGACATGAAATGATGAGGCATGATCTCGATGTGTGACCGGAATGCCTGCATAGGCCAGTCCGCCAATTGCTGACGTAATGCCGGGAACCACTTCAAACGGAATGCCGGATTTAGCCAGTGTTTCGACTTCTTCGCCACCACGTCCGAATACATACGGATCGCCACCTTTGAGGCGTACGACGTTGCGTCCCATCAGGGCTTGCGCCACTAGGATTTGGTTAATTTCATCTTGTGGGATTGGATGATTATTCGGGGTCTTCCCAACATTAATCATTTCGCAATCGACCGGCACTTCTGCCAATAGTTCTTTGCAAACTAAACGATCATAAACTAATGCATCAGCATGACGAATGCAGTGCAGACCTTTTACGGTAATTAAGGATGGGTCACCAGGACCCGCGCCAACCAGCCATACTTTTCCATTCATTGTTTATACTCTCATGACGTCACGGGCAATCATCAGTTCTTCATTGGTGTTAATCACCGCGATCCTGACAGGTGCCGAAGGTTGTTGAATAAACGTTTCATTGGCATTGTTTTTCACATCATCCAACGAAATACCAAGATATTCGAGCGCATGACAAATACTTGCGCGGGCGGTTCGTGAGTTCTCACCAATTCCGCCGGTAAAAATGAGCGCGTCAACGCCACCCATTTGGGCAATATAACTACCAATAAAGTCGCGGATACGATTGGAGAACATTTTCAGCGCAAGTTTTGCCTGTGGATTGCCATCTTTGGCTGCCTGTTCGACATCGCGATAATCGTTGGAAACACCAGAGACACCGAGCAAACCCGATTCACCGTTAATCAGTTTGTTCATAGCGTCAGGGGTTTTCCCTTCACGTTGCTCAATATAAGGCATGATCGATGGGTCAATATCACCACAACGAGTTCCCATCATCACCCCAGCCAGAGGTGTGAAACCCATAGAGGTATTCACCGAACGACCATGATGGATCGCACAAATACTGGAGCCATTGCCTAAATGACAACTGATCAGGCGGAGATCACTCAGCGGTACATTCATTTTGTCGGCACAGACCTGACTGACATATTTATGGCTGGTGCCGTGAAAACCATACCGACGGATGCCTAAATCAGTGTAATAACGATAGGGCAGCGGATAAATAAACGTATCAGGCGACATGGTGTGATGAAACGAAGTATCAAACACAGCAACCGCTTTTGCGTCAGGTAATGCCTGTTGGAAAGCCTTAATACCAATCGCATTGACCGGATTATGAAGTGGTGCCAATGAACCGAGCTGTTCAATTGCATCGAGAGCACTCTCATCAATCAGCGCAGAATCACTAAATGCTTCACCACCATGGGCAACACGATGGCCGACACCGGTAATTTCACTCAGAGAACGAATGATCTGATGTTCCATCAATGATTTCAGTAAACAATCAACCGCCTGTTTATGATGAAGGACAGGACGAGTTTCTTTGAATTTTTGCTGACCATATTCAATAGTGAAAATCGCATCTTCTTTACCAATACGCTCTATCAGTCCT
>QKFI01000268.1 GCA_003251455.1 Tolumonas sp. | reverse complement strand
ACAATCCCTGCAATGGATGCACTAAACCCTAAGGTTTCATGTGCAAAACCAGGAAGAACCGCTAACGGTAAACCGATTGAGAGATACGTGATAAAGGTAAAAATAACGATCGATAAAATCCGCAAATTCAGAGCGGTACGGTTTAAATGTACAGTGTGAGCCATAGATAATGGCCTTTTAACTTGAAGGGAATTGCTACAGGATACAGGAAAAATGAAAGCGGTTTCAATGATGCAGAATAAACATCGATAAAAGGAAAGGAGCAGCAACTCCCTCCCCGAAAAATACTAAGCCATCATCGCTAACGTCGTATCAAGCAAGCATTCGGTTGGCAAAACCCCATTCGTTATCACACCAAACCAACGTTTTGATGAGATGTTGTCCACTGACACGGGTTTGTGTGCCATCCACAATGGCGCTGTGTGGATCATGATTAAAGTCGATTGAAACCAATGGCAGCTCAGTGTAATCCACGATACCGTGAAAGCTATCTCTGGCTGCTGTCTGTAACATTGCATTGACCTCGCGAACATTCACAGGGTTTGCGACTGTCACACTCAGATCGATTGCAGTGACGTTGATGGTTGGCACACGGACAGAAATTGCTTCGAATCGATCGAGAAACTTCGGAAAAATTCGGGTGATCCCAGCTGCCAGTTTTGTATCGACCGGAATAATCGATTGGCTGGCAGCACGGGTGCGGCGTAAATCGGGATGATAAGCATCGATCACCTGTTGATCATTCATCGACGCGTGAATCGTGGTGACAGTACCGGATTCAATGCCAAATGCATCATCCAGCAGCTTGATGATTGGAATAATACAGTTGGTGGTACATGAGCCATTCGAAACGATTTTGTGTTCAGGTTTCAACTGCTGGTGGTTGACGCCATAAATCACGGTTGCATCCAGATCATTACTGCCGGGATGAGAGAACAATACTTTCTTGGCACCTGCAGCGATATGTAGTTCTGCATCAACTCGTTTACCAAACACACCGCTACAATCCAATACAACATCAACATCTAACTCTTTCCAGGGCAGTTGAGAGATATCGGGCTGATGTAAAATCCGGATGGTGTCCGTTCCGATCATCAAGGTATCGCGTTCCTGACGGACATCCCGATCAAAACGACCGTGCGTAGAATCGTATTTCAGCAGATGCGCCATGCCTTCAGCACTGGCTAGTTCATTGATGGCAACCAAGGTGATTTCTGCGCGGCGTCCGGATTCATACAAAGCACGTGTGACACTGCGACCAATACGCCCAAAACCGTTAATGGCAATTCGAATGGTCATGTTAATTCCTGAACAAGATAAGGCGGGGGAGTCAAAAAATAAGACAAACCGTACTGCAAAAACAAGCGGGATACCACCATTAGTATCCCAACCTCGTTAATTCAGCATATTAACCTGCAAATGACACTTCAACCTGACCTGCAACATCCAGATCGATGGCAAGCAGGGCGCCTTCCATCGGGTGGGCGGCAAGATGTTCTTCAGTCATCTTTTGACAAGCACTGGTGATAAAGAGGGTTTTCAGCTCCGGACCACCAAAACAAGGCATTGTTGGGTTCGTGACTGGTAATTCAATATTTCTCAGCAATTCACCGGCTGGGCTGATACATAAGACTCGCCCCCCTGCATATTGCGCAGACCAATAATTGCCTTCGCTATCAACCGTTGCGCCGTCCGGGCGTCCCATGCCATCCGGGACATGGAAAAAGAGCCGCTCATTACTCACATCGCCAGTTTCAACATCATAATCACAACGGTAGATGTTGCGGTTTGGGGTGTCAGACCAATAGAGTGTTTTGCCATCCGGACTAAAGGCCATGCCATTGCAAGTCCAGCTTTTACCCACCAACTGGCGTAATTTCAGGTCAGTATCCAGTTGATAAAATGTGCCATAAGAATCATCTTTTTTAGGATTCATCGTACCACTGATCAAACGGCCTTTTGGATCGCAACGACCATCATTAAACCGCTGCCATGGTTTATCGGCTTCAGGATCGGCAATTGGCGTTAAGACCGGATTGTTGATGTCTTCAATAAAATGCAGACCAGATTGCAGACCGACCAGCAGACCGCCTTTTTCACGCCAGATAAAACAGCCAATTTCTTCATTCAACTGGATAACACCATGCTCACCCGTCGCAATTTTCAGATGATGAATCTGATGCTGAAGGATATCGACCCACCAAAGTGTTTGAGTTTCTGCATGCCAGCGGGGGCAT
>QKFI01000279.1 GCA_003251455.1 Tolumonas sp. | reverse complement strand
CTGCAATTTCATCATGTATTGCTGGTTATGCGGCAATGCTCTGATGTTGCGGTTGATGAATAAGGTGGAATGGCAGATCCATGACACCAGCAATTTAAATAAAAATGGCTGGCACATGGTGATCTGTAATCACCAGAGCTGGGCCGATATCGTGTTGCTGGGCGATGTATTCCGGAAGCGCCTGCCTGTGCCGAAATTTTTCCTTAAGCATGATCTGCTTTATGTGCCATTTGTTGGTCTGGCTTGTTGGGGGCTGGATATGCCCTTCATGCGTCGTTATACCCGCCAGCAACTGATGAAGAAACCAGAACTGCGCGGTAAAGATGTACAAACAGCCCGCGAAGCATGTGCCAAGTTCAGAACTGTCCCAAGAAGGCAGCCGGTTTACACCGGAGAAGAAGGTCGAATTAAAATCACCTTACGATCATCTGTTACCACCGAAACCAGCCGGACTCGCGATGGCAATTAATGTCTTGGGGGATCAGTTTGAGAAGATCGTCAATGTGACGATGGCCTATCCGGATAACGAAGAAAAGCCGTTTCTCGATATGCTGAGTGGTCGAATGAAGCGCATTGAGGTGTGGATTGAAGAGATTCCGATTACCGAGGTGCAGCGCGGCGATTACATGAAAGACAAGCCATTCAAACGCGGTTTCCAGCAGTGGTTGACTGATGTCTGGAACCAGAAAGACGAAATACTGAGAAGCCGTTAACACTAACCATTAAACCATGTAAAGACTAGGTACATTTTGTGATGCCAGTCTCAGCTTTATCTTCAAAAAAGATGTAAAACAGCGATCCTATAATTTTGAAACATTGTTTTATTATGGAGATTGGCTGATGAACAAGCATCCTGGAAGTACAAGCAGTCAGGAAAGACCGGTTCTTCTCAAACACCAGCTTGCCTATGGCAGTGGCAACTTATTGGGAAGTGGTGCGCTCGCGATTAGTGGCGCATGGCTGCTTTATTTTTATACAACATTTTGTGGCTTATCACTGATACAGGCATCACTTATTTTCTCTATCGGAAGTATTATTGATGCGATCAGTAATCCGCTGATTGGCTATATTTCCGATAATTTTGGTTCAACCAGATTAGGGAAAAAATACGGCCGTCGCCGTTTCTTCATTCTGATCGGTATTCCTTTAATGACTGTCTATCCTTTGATGTGGGTTGAAGGATTCGGGTTCTGGTATTACCTATCCACTTATATCGCTTTTGAGTTAATTTACACCGCGATCATGGTGCCTTATGAAACGCTGGCAACCGAAATGACAGATAATTTCGCGTGTCGTTCAAAATTAACCGGTCATAAGGCAATTTTTGGGAAAATCGCCAACTTCCTGGCAGCATTCATTCCTGGCCAATATATTCTTCTGTATGGAAAAGACTCTGCGAGCCCATTCTTCCTCACGGGGCTAACGTATGGCGCTATTCTTGTCGCCGCCCTGTTTATGTTGCATCGCCATTCATGGGAAAGACCTCACAGCGATCATCAGGAAGAAAATTCCGAAACATTAGCGCAGCGCATGATGTCTCTGATTCGGAATATGCATTCAACTTTTCATTTAAGAGTGTTTAGAAAACATTTAGGGATGTATCTGTTTGGTTTTGGTGCTGAATGGTTATTTGCTGCTGTTTTCACGTATTTTATTATCTTTGTATTGCAGTATGACCCAACGATGGTTGCAGGTTTAAACAGTCTGAGCTCAATTCTGCAATTATTCTCAACCATGCTATTTATCGCCTTCTGTGTGAAACATGGCTTTAGTAAACCCTATATTGCTGCGCTTTCGATCGTTGTTTTTGCGGTTTTCTGTTACGTCATTCTGTATTACATGCACTTACCAAGTCAGTCGGCAACGGTGCTGATGCTGGGCATTACCGTTATTTTCGGGATCGGGACCGGTGGTGTCTATTACATTCCATGGACTGTATATACCTTCCTTGCCGATGTGGATGAAGTCTTCACTGGCCGTCGTCGCGAAGGGATTTATGCCGGTTCGATGACATTTACCAGCAAAATTCTTCGCTCGGTGATTGTTTTTGGCATGGGAACCATTCTGAGCTTCTTCGGTTTTCAATCCAAAGCGCATTCACAGCCGGAAAGCGCAATTACAGCGATTGCGTGTGTCTTCTTTATCGGTGTCACCGTGATGGCGATTATTGCGATGTTTTATAGTGCGCAGATGAAGTTAAATCGAAAAACCCATATGGTAGTTCTGGAAGAAGTGGCACGTATTAAAGCGGGCGGCAAAATTTCAGATATTAAACCTGAAGTCCGGGCTGT
>QKFI01000110.1 GCA_003251455.1 Tolumonas sp. | reverse complement strand
GCACCAATCTCTGGCGTCAGATAACCGGGAGAAGCAAATGCTGGTGCTTGTCCGACATCCATATGCCAGTCACCATACATCGGATGGCTCGGATCAAGAATGGCGTTGGTCAGGTGTAGCTGTGAAAGATAGGGTCTTGCCAGCCGTAAGGATTCGAGCAGATCAATTTTTCCCAGCGCTTCGTGGGCACTATCCCAATGAATAAAGATATTTGAGCATTCCTGATGGAGTGGGGCAAACCATTCGATGCTTTCCGCCATTGGTCCGATCAATTGTTTCTTATGTGCATAACGGTCGAGGGGCTCCAGTACGATCTGCATGTTTGGATGCGCAGCAATAGATTCTGAGATCCGCACAAATGAATCGTATAGAACCTTCTTGGCTTCTTCACAATGGGCATCGCCTGGATAATCGCCGCTTGGCACACCGATTTTGTCAGCGCCGCAGGCAATTGCATGCTGTACCAGTTCGATAGTGCGGGCGACCGATTTCTCCCTCAATGCTGGATCCAGCGAACTTAGATTGAGTCCTTCTGCCAGGATGGTTGGTGTCGTCCACATGGTCAGTTGCCAGCCGTTTTGTTTGCAGGTTTCTCTGACCCTGCGTTGATGATCAGCTTCCAGATAAAATCCGGTTTCGATGGCTCGGTAAAAATCGAGTTCTGCGATTCTATCCAGCACATCGACCATCATGTGTTCACAGGTTTCCAGCGGTTTAAATAATTCATAGACATGGCAGGAAGGGTAGAGGGGATAACGTGTCATCGTTGTTGCTCCTTTAGCGAAGGCGAACGGAAAGCATTGTTTGTATAAATAATAAGATGAAGCGTTTTTATGAATTCCATAATATGGAATTGCATTTCACAAATGTATCTAAAGTACCCGTGGGAGTTTGTGATATGAGTTCCATAATCTAAGAACTTGGGAACAATGGTTTGAAGTGATTCATTCATGCTTTCCGTTCGATACGTCAGGGAAAACCGTATGTCGGATTTGTGCGCTCACTCATTAATCCTGATAGATTTACGTGATATACCTCAAATAATGTTCCCCCGTGATTTACGTATAACTTGTCGTTATATCGAAACTGCTTTCATCTGTTTCAGATAAATTCTGATAAGTGAGGTGTCTTATGAGTCAAAAACCATTGTCTTGGGTCATCCTTACAGGAAGTTTGCGGAAAAACTCTTCTAATGCGGCTGTCGCCAGCGCATTGCCGGAACTGGCTCCGGAAGGGGTTGTCATCAGTGCCTTAGGATCTATTGGCGAATTCCCGTTATACAATGCTGATATTCAGGAACAAGAAGGCTTTCCTCCTGCAGTAACCGCGATGGCAGAAGCCATTGTCGGGGCGGATGGGGTGATCATTGTCTCTCCGGAATATAACTATTCGGTGCCGGGAGTCTTGAAGAATGCGCTGGATTGGCTTTCCCGTATTAAACCTCAGCCGTGGAAAGGAAAGCCGGTGTTGATTCAGAGCGCTTCGACAGGTGTCTTAGGTGGTTCGCGGATGCAGTATCACTTACGACAGATTCTTGTTGCTGTCGATGCACGGGTGATGAACACACCCGAGGTGATGATCGGGCGTGTGCAAAATCAGCTCGAAGATGGAAAACTGGTGAATCCTGATACCATTGCGATGCTTACCAAGCAACTGCAGGCGTTCCTTGAGTTTTCACACGGAAAGACTGAGTAGAGGAAAGGCTGAAAAAGCAGAAGGGCCGAATAAAACGTTGTGCTCGACAACGAATGACTCGGCCCTTGATTCAGGATGTTTTACAAATCCCAATTAACCCTTCAGGTTTTTCTGCACAGTATCAGTATACCAATCCATAAAATTGATAATCCCGAACTCATACGTTTCAGAGTACGGGCCTGGTTGATAACCAACAGAGTTAATACCTAACTGGTTTTCTTCGCCCAG
>QKFI01000216.1 GCA_003251455.1 Tolumonas sp. | reverse complement strand
TTTTTCGCAAAACTTTGTATCCAACTGGTCGCCTGCTCACCACCTGAAATAGACCCCATGACCGCTTTTAGCTGAACGGATAACCTTTCAGCCTGATCACCGCTGCTGAACATTGAAACAAGTTGGTCTTTCAGCGTTTGTACGCCCAGATATGTTCCAATAAGCGCAGTTATCCGACCAGTCAGGCTCCCGATCTGAGTGCCAAACCCAACCGATTTATTTCCAGCAAGTCCAAAATCGCTGGCTAGTTTTGAAACACGGTTAGTGGTCTGGGTTAATTCTTTTTGAAGTCGGTTTTGCTCAGATGCCAGTCGATTTGAATCAACGCCTGACTCTTTGAGAGAAACTGATAATTTGGTGTAAGTAGCAGCCTGGCTAATTAACTGACGTTCGAGTTGTTTTACTTCACCAGCGAGCAGACGCTCCCGTTCTGCGAATGTCGCCGCATCTGTAGTCGCTGATGATTGAGATTTTCTATGTTGCTCTAACTTATCTCTCGATAGAACGGTTGCCAGCTCTAACTGAGTAAGAGACTCTTTCGCCTGGTTAAACTGATTGATTAAATCGCGCTGATTCGCCAGTTCCTGCATTTTTTTTGCGAGGGCTTGTGTTTCCTTTTCAACTTCATTGGAAACCGGACCAATGGTTTCAATCTCATTGGCTAATGCAGAAATGTCTTCGCGGCCAGTGGTTTTGGCTGCGATTTCTAAGGCTAGTTTTAAATCCTGGGCGCTCATAAACAACTCGTTAAACGGGGTTTACCACCAATTTAACGAGCGTTTAAACAGTGTCGGGTTTATGGCTGATGGCACATAAAAAAAGCCCCGCGTGATGCGAGGCTGAAACGATTTTAAACGGGATATACTGGAAACACTGTTATGCGACAGTCTCTTCAGGTTGTTCAACATAATATGCTGCGGTCTCGCCGTCAACAAAGATACATTCACCTTCAAGTGTGATTTCCATTGGATTATCTGACATGAAATCAACTGCATCGGTTGGTGATAATGATGCCTGTGGAACCCGTAGGATCGTCTTTTTGCCATCGATGATGCTTTCACCATCTAATATCAGACGAGCTTTTACATCTGGCTGTACGTTACCGTTCATGCGCGTACCAGTCACCGCGTTGTAAGTAGCTGACACGGTAACAGCACCACCATCTTTGACTGAGCCGTTTGCTGCAGCGCGGATCATGCCAAGTGCATAGTTGATTTCAAAATCGGTATTGAGCACCAATGGCGCTGCATCTTTGGTGACTGTCAGCCCAGTGCTGGCAAGATTGGTTTTTGAGAGTGACACCCATTTTGGATATGCAGGCAATGTCACTGCTTCATCGGTCAAAGAACCACTGCCCTGGTTAATGCTTTCCGATTCAGCCATAAACGCGGCTGCCAGCATAACAGGAGGAATTTCTGTGGTTTTGATGGTGATAATCGCAGGCTTCGCTGTGAAATAGGTTTCACGCGGCTGACCATAACGACCAATGCGTTTTGATAACACGGAGATCTTATTTGCATCAGGTTTGACCTGGAGTGAATCCACATCAATTGGGCCGATGATTCCACCTGAAACACCGTTCACGAACGGCTCAATGTAAAAGTCACCAGATAGATGGATAGTATCGCTCATTGCCGTTCTCCTTTGGTTTTAACGGTAATTTCAAAAGCTAGCGGCAAATAGACAAAGCCGCTCGAATAACCTGGTGCAACAGGAGACGTCACCCGTCTGAAGGTTGAGTTTCCATGGGTCTTCCCTGTTACAGCTGAAATAATTTTTCCTAACAAGACACCAGCAGTGACCTGATTGGGTTGCGAACGATGAACCAGAATAAGCAGCCATATCTGATCTGATTTCGTCACGCGGCCTGACTGGGTGTTTTCATCCAGTCGGTCCCCGCGATACATCACATGCACAGCGGGTGCTGTTTGGCTCATTTGTTTTGCATTATCGAGGTCGGTCGCTATAAACACTTCACGCAGCCCCTGTGTTTTCAGAGGCTCCAGAAGTGCTTTCAGCGCATTTCCTGCAGATAGATAATCGAGTTCATCACTCATAAGAATCCACCTGAATCACGACCAAACACACGACCATCGGATGAAATCTGCGCCAGATCCTGACTTTCCAGCGATTCACCATCAGCGGCCAAACCAAGAGCTAACTCACCTTTACCAACCGACTTCAGAAAGGCCAATGCAGCGTCATAGCGTTTGGCAATTTGTTCCGGACACTGATCGCCATATAAACGCTGACGAGCAATGTCACAGCAAATAGGCACCAAAGCGGTTGGCACATGTGCCAGCGGCAATGGATAACGCCCAGCCAGATAACCATCAATCAGCGCACTGGCATCATCCAGAACGACATCACATGCAGCCGTATCTATCACGCCAGAACCGGTTAAATCGGTCAGGCGTAACAGTTCAGGCTCTCCATAACGGAGGATCAGATCACTGGATTCGGCATATCGCATTAGGCACTCTTCCGATTTGATTTACGTTTTGGCACTGGTTGGTTTGCAGCAGTATCAATTACTGGCGCATAGTAGGACGGAATGACTGTTTCAGCTCCTACGCTGCCTGATACCAGTTCTGACACCACGACCCCACCCGTACCACCACATGGATCTGACGTTTCGGGTTGAACATCAGATACGGAAAGGATCTTAATTCGGGCGTCGGACGCCAGCTGTGCGCGTTGGGCATCAGTGACTTCAAGCTCATTTTCACCTTTCGACAAAACGCATTGAGCGCGTCGATAGCCTGCATGAGCACGGTTGTGAAGCTTGACCAGGTAACGTTTTTCCATGAAAGCATATCTCCTCCGCAGCCCCCGAACTGGGGGCTATCCGTTACAGATAATCCCCAACCAGCAATTCCAGACGACCTTTCAGTTCGTTTGAGCTATTGGCATCCAGTTCGCGTTCGAGTAAGCGGGTTGCCACTTTTTCCAGTGATGGCGGAACTACCAGAATAGTTGGCGCGATACCCAGTTTGCGGCCACCATCGGACGTAAACTGGCGCATTTGCTCAATGCTGTCCCAGAGATTGTCAGCAGTCAGATCACGTTTGTTCGCAAAGGCCATCTGCCAGAAGCCATACCCAGCGGCATCACGACAATCAACGCCATAACGGAATTGTTTTGAGGTAAATACTGCCTCATCATCGGTTTTCGTCATTGAGACCAATTCAGGTTTTTTGCGTTCCTGGAAGATGAACGGTTTCAGGGCTTTTTTGCAGTCGAGCACAAACCATGGATCACCGGTATATTCGGCATCAACCACCACGTTCGCCACGCTGGCCGCGGTGCCAGTGCCGTCTGCATTCGGATAAACCGGATGGTCGGTATCGAAGAAATACTGTTCGTCATAACAAGCAGTGTCAAAGCCACCAGTCAGCAAAGCAAAGATGGATTCATCAGGGTGGATCGCAGCTGCACGTCCCATCTCTTCGAAGATTGGCTTGTAAATTCCGATTTCATCATCCTCGATATCATTGCGGTCAACGCCAACAGTCGATTCATAATCTTCGTTGGTGATGGTGTAACCATGTGCTGCCATTGATTCAATGACACGATCACCCACCCATTTTTTCAGGGACGGAAATTTACCCAGCCAGCCATAAGTATTGGACTTGGTGGTTGATTGAATAACAGTTGCGATTTTGGTGAACTGCGACGGTGCTTCTGACTTCCCGTCTTCAAAGTTCTTTTTGAAACCAGTGAATAACGCCTGGATAACGGCAGCGGTAACGAGAGCCATTATTTAGTCTCCTTCAGTTTTGCAAAATCAGCGTGTGAAATGCCCAGGTGATCGGCGGCATATTTATCTTCAGCCGAGAGAACGGCCTGACCTTTTTGGTGTTCAGGTACTTTGACTGTATCCGTTTGACGTGCAGTCAGCGCTGCGATTGGGGCACGCACTTCCAGCATTGATTTCAATGCCGCAACACCTTTCTGTTTGGCGAACTGCTGCAGGTAGGTTTCTTCAGACGCCAGCACCTTGCCCTGCTCTTTAGCGGCTTTAATCAAGGTATCTGCATCATCGGTTTCAACCTTGGCACTTAATGCTGCCATGTCAGTGACTAATGCCTGGTAAGTTTCAACAGGGACATACTTCGCCAGATCCACGTCTTTGGCATTCAGTTGTGCCGTCAGTGAAGCAACAGACTGCTCCATGTTGGGTACTTTTTCGGATTGTTTTTGCAGCTCTTCCAGAGCATCCATTGCTTGCTTCGCCTGTTCTTCTGAGACCTGACCATCGGCAGATACAGAAATACCAAGCTTTGCCAGCAATTTGGCAAGCAGTTCATTCATCGGTTTCTTCTCCTGGTTGGAGGGGGGTTGGTGAGAAAGTTCAGCAGATAACGCAGCGAGTGCCTGCATTCCGACCACACCAGGGTCATTGGTAATTGCAGCCATTCGAATTTCAGTCGGTACGCCATTTTCGTCATAGGGGAAAACAGCAGACATAAATCGGTATTCAACATTCGCAACTAATGCAGCAGCAGGATTTGTCCAGCGAGGCTTTACAAATAACCCCTTGCCTTCGCGCCACTCGATTTCATCGCCATTGAACCAGCCAGCAGCTGGTGCCGGTTTCCCGTTTTTAGCGGCATTCAGGGTTTGATGTTCATAATCAATCAGGATGTCCTGCCCCAAGCCTTTCGCTTTAGCAATCAGTGCAGCAGCGATTTGACCATTCATTTTCCATTTGCCGTCCGGCACATCGAATGGTCTGCCATCCCTGGCAGAAAAGTCACCAGCAGGTAAAAGCTGCTGCCAACCGTCTTCCGTAGTCGTCAATGCGGCATCAAGCACAGCAATTCGAGGAGACTCTGTTGCAGTCTGCGCTTGCAGGAGAGCCAGCCCCTGCGGCTGTGAGATATTGCGATTTAATGTTTTCATACCGCCAGTGTGAGGCGGCTCGAATGAAATGCGGGTTTATGGTGGGTTACAGAAAATAATGGGTGTTTTCAGCGGAATTTAAAAATACAGCAAACAGAACACACAGACATCGTTTAAACAGCGTTTAAAAACGCCCGTATACGTTTAAGAGGTTTTGCAGAATACATCGGTAGCACAGAAACGCTCACAATCGATTACAGAGCGCCTGAGACAATACTTTATCACAAGCCTAAATATCCAGACAAAATCGATAGAACCTCATCAGCATCCTGCTGACTAAGCCCCAAATAAGGACGTGCCGGTAAATTAATATCATCACGACCAAATTGATGCGCTGCTCCATATTCTAATGGGGTCCCAAAATAAAGCGACAACGGTTCAGCCTGATAGTTTAAGGTATCGCGTAAATCATCATTTAAACGCAGGATCTCATTTGCGTGCCGTTGTTTTTTCGCTTGATACTTTTCAGATAATGGTGCCCATGGCGTGCCGTCTGGCGATGATTGTTCATCCCACCGGTCACGATGAGATAACAACAAATATTCACCAACATCTGATAATGGTTCTGATAGGTCGCCAAGGGTCTCGACGAGTTGAGTTAAAATTGAATACGCATCTTCAGTACCCTGATGCGTAATAACAACAAAACTTCCAGCCATGATTAATCCTGCAGTTGTTCCAGCAGTGTATCATCAGCCATTGCATAGACGGCTTCCCAGAGTTCACCTATCATCACGGCTTCATCTCCGCTTGCCTGAGATTCAAGGCGCTCTAACTCTCTGACATCATCAATCGTCAGCGTTGATTTACTCAACAGTTGTTGCGCTTGTTCTAATAACGCAGTCATTACGCTTTCCCCTTTGACTTGATCGCCTGACTAATGATCTCTTCAATTCGCTTTGCAATCGTCGGGTCAAATAATATGACCTCGTCTTTTGCCAATGACCAGGCAGCGAACCACTCAGCAAAAACCTCATAACTGTTGGTCATGCCATACTTTGAGACTGCACCCATACCAGATAAATCAGGCGAACCGGCGTAGAAATGAATTTGATGCCCAAGTTCATGCAACCAAGTCGCGACTCGTTTGGCTGAGTCACCGACATTGCGTTCGACATTGGCGGAAATGCTCCAATGCTTGCCACCTAAAGGCCCTGCATTATTCTTCGCATCCCGAACAACTTCAGCTGCAGCTTGCTGGACAAGCTTCATATCTACTGATTTAAGCTTATCACTCGCCTTTACTTTTACCACCACATGTTCCCAGCTTTTCGATGTAAAGCCGTTCACCATGGTTGGTTTGCGATGGAAATAAGCCCAACGCGCTTTGTTTTCAGTTGTCCCCAAATATTCGCTGATCGGTTTAACCAGATCCCACGCCCCTTTCCCTTTGCCCAGTTCTGACTGTTTCACAAATAAGGTTTTCGTTTTTTTGCTACTTAAAAAGTCAGCGATTGGCTGGCGCTGCTGCTCCGGCAGCTGCTGGAGCAAATCACTTAATGCCTGGGCATTAACCCCTTTGGCAGTAGAGAACGCGCTATCCACCATGCGTGGGGGCGATCTGTCTGCCAGCGCTGGTTTCTCTGCTTCCAGCTTTTTGACTTGTTCCGTCAATTGCTTCGGTGATTTTGGTCGGTAATCGAATCCGGGGTCGATCCCTTTGGGGATCTGATGCACTTCTCCCGTCCGCTTATCCACCCAGTCATAAGTCCCATCATCTGGAGCCTGCCCGACCGTCAGCCCTCGACGTTTTAAATCCTGCTCTGACAACATGAACTTTTTACATGAACAGCCATATCCATTAATCGGGGAATGCGTCTCCCACCATGGATCATCAACCGGCAAAACCAGACCATTCCATTTTAAATGCAGTTCACGCGGATGCTCAGAACCGCCATGCCGATACAACGCATATGGCCGTTTGTGTTTAATTTTTTCAATTTGAACCTCGCGGCCAGCGCTGTAACTTTGCCGCAAGTTTGTCTCGAAAATCACCCGACTCCGCCAATCTGCTGGGCCGTTATGCTCCCAACCATGCTTTGCAACAATGTTTTTAAACTCTTGTTTAAACCAGTTTAAAGACTTCCCTTCACTGATCGCTTTATCAACCGCGCCCCGCAGATCGGCCAATAAATCCGTTTTCGTTGCACCAGCAACAACAAAAGCACGGTCATGCGCATCCCGCCAGATGTCGTTCCAATGCTCAGTTGGCAGATTGAGCTTCTGACGAAAGAAGTCGATCTGCTCTTGAAATGGTAAAGAACCGTAACGGACAGGCATTAACGCCCCTCCTGAATTTCCAGCATGCCGAGTAATTCACTGGCAGTAATTGCTTGCGCCAATAACTCGCCCATATCGCTGGCACTGATGTCAGGCTCCATCTCCAGTATCCCATCGCGAATTTCATCCAGGCTGGTTGCGTTCATCACCAGTTGCTGAACCTGTTTGGTCATTCCTGAAAGAATGGTGTTGGCCTGCTTCGTCAGTTGCATGATCTGAAGGTCATTATTTTCTGGCTGTTGCTGCTGGCTTAATACCGCCAATCCAGAGCG
>QKFI01000353.1 GCA_003251455.1 Tolumonas sp. | reverse complement strand
TATTGATGCCACTGTTGATCAGTTAGGGGATGATTTTGATGCACCTCGCGCTGCAGCTTCAAGAAAAAAAGGTTTTATTGGTTTGGTAACTGCGATTGCAATTGCTGCAGGTAGTTATGGTGCCTATTACTATTTTATTGGTTCTCGTTATGTCACCACCGATAACGCGTATACCGCTGCAGAAGTTGCAGAGGTTACACCTGCAATCGGTGGTATTGTTCAGACGGTCAGCGTGGTTGACACCCAACATGTAAAAAAAGGTGATGTGTTAGTTCAGATCGATGATACCGATGCAAAACTGGCATTGGCGCAGGCAGAAGCTGATTATGGCTTAGCACAACGTCGAGTGCGCAGTTATCTGGCAAACGATGAAGGTTTAGCAGCACAAGTGAAAGCTCGTGAAGCTGATGAAAAGCAAGCACAGGCTCGATTGGCAGCGGCCCAAGCTGATTTCAATAAAGCGCAGGTTGATTTAAAACGCCGTGAGGCACTGGTGAAATCAGGTTCGGTTTCTGGTGAAGAACTGACAAATGCGCGTAATGGACTGATTCAAGCCGAAGCAAATCTTAATGCAGCGAAAGCAGCGGCAGCGCAGACGGTTGCAAATCGTTTATCAACCATTGGTTCGAAGAAAGCAAATGCAGCACAGATTGTAAACTCGACAGTGGATACCAACCCAGAAGTTCGTTTAGCGCAAGCGCGTCTCGAGCAAGCCAAGGTGGATCTGGAACGAACTGTCATTAAAGCACCGGTGGATGGGGTTGTTGCAAAACGTCAGGTTCAGGTTGGTCAACGTGTTCAACCTGGTGCACCGCTGCTGAGCGTTGTGCCACTCCAGAATGTTCATGTGGATGCAAACTTCAAAGAAGTAGAATTACGCGATGTGAAAATTGGTCAGCCTGTGGAAGTGACGGCTGATCTCTATGGTGACAAGGTTGTGTATCATGGCGTGGTGAGCGGGTTGTCTGGTGGGACTGGCTCTGCGTTTTCGATGATCCCTGCGCAGAATGCGACTGGTAACTGGATCAAAGTGGTTCAGCGTTTACCTGTTCGTATCACGTTGAATAAAAAAGAATTGGCTGAACGACCATTGCAAGTTGGTTTATCAATGGAAGCAACCATTGATACATCGAAAGCTGAAACCCATGATGCAGTTGCTGAGAATGCGAATACATCATCTGCTCATCACGGCTAAGGCGGGCAGACAATGAGTCAGAGTCAAACTGCTCAGGATAATTTCCCTCAGCCGTTATCAGGTGGCGCATTAGCAATCGGGGCTATTTGTCTCGCGATGGCAAACTTTCTGGCGATTTTGGACACGACGATTGCAAACGTTTCTGTCGCGAATATCGCTGGTAGTTTAGGGACTTCAACCAGTCAGGGAACTTACGTCATTACGTCCTACGCGGTTGCCGAAGCGATTTCGGTACCGCTCACCGGTTGGTTGTCTTCTCGTTTTGGGGCGCTCCGGGTTTTTGTCACCTGTCTGATCATGTTCGGGATATTTTCGACACTGTGCGGCATGGCGACGAGCATGAATATGCTGGTGTTGTTCCGCGTGTTTTTAGGATTTTCCGGCGGCCCGTTAATGCCACTATCGCAAACACTGATGATGCGTATTTTCCCTCGGGAGAAAAGTCATGCGGCGATCGGGATCTGGAGTATGACCACTTTGGTTGCACCGATCATGGGGCCAATCTTAGGGGGCATTCTTTGTGACCAATACAGCTGGCCATACATCTTTATCTGTAAAACGCCTTTCGCGATCCTTGCAGGACTGATGTGCTGGAAATTACTGCAGCGTTTTGAAACGAAGACGACGAAATCACGTATTGATATTGTTGGTTTGATCTTACTGGTTGTGTGGGTTGCTGCGCTACAGATCATGCTGGACGAAGGTAAAGACCATGATTGGTTCGCGTCAACGCGCATCGT
>QKFI01000238.1 GCA_003251455.1 Tolumonas sp. | reverse complement strand
CGAATATCCATCACTTTCGAGTTATTAATCACTTCTTCAAGAATATCGAAATTGAAATTTGCTTCATTTGCTAACACTTCGTCATAGCGAGCCTTGACTGTTGGCTTGTTGGATATCACACCGCAGTATTCTGGCATTGTTTCTGCGAACTCAACCGTACCAATTTCACGCGCCTGATCGATGATATCTTGCTTATCACTCACAATAAGTGGTCGTAGGATCAAGGTTTCGGTCACACGATCAATCACAGAAAGGTTAGTCACCGTCTGGCTGGATACCTGTTCGATATTGAAACGCTCAGCCACACGGGAAGCAGCACGCATCATCATGCGTTTTAAAACAACCCCCATCAGGCCATTATCAATTTTTTCTAAAATCTCACCGACAACCGGTTCAAACGGTACAGAAATGAAGCGAACTTTGTGTGACTGGCTGTATTTGTTCCAGAGATAATAGGAAACCTGCTTCACGCCAATTTCATGGGCTGCGCCACCGAGATTGAAGAAACAATAATGGACCCGGCTACCACGTTTGATAAATTGATAAGAAGAGACTCCTGAATCAAATCCACCAGAAATCAGACTTAATACGTCTTCTTGAGTTGATAACGGATAACCGCCCAAACCTTTGTGAGTGCCGGTCACCAGATAAAGCTGATCATCTTCGACCTGTAGATTGATCTGCATATCCGGGTGTGACAATTTGACACCTTTAGATGGAAAATTCTGGTTTAAACCACCACCAACATAACGTTCAATGTCATTCGAGGTAAACTCGTGTTTACCTTTCCGTTTAACACGAACACAGAAGGTTTTTCCTTCAATTTGAGAACCATAAACTGCAGCAGTTTTCTCATACAAATCATGCATGTCTGTAAATGGTGATTGCTGAACCTCCAAAAATGCCTGAATCCCCGGAGTACAGCCCAATCGTTCGATCAGCACTTCACGATTTGCCGGATCATCATTCTTACTGGAAACAACCAGCTTATCCCAGTCATTACGCACGGTGACGGTCTCGTCAACTCGTTGTAATACATTACGAATATTGCCCTGCAGCACCTTAATCATGCGCTGACGGACTGATTTACTTTTGATTGTGATTTCTGGAAATAATTTAATGATGAACTTCATTGGCTTGCTCGGTAACTGGCGAAAAACGGCGCATTATAATCCAGACTGAGCCAGATTCTAAGTCTCCGTCAATCATCTGTATCCAGTTTATGGGTTTAGGGTAAAGACATGTTAATATGCATGGATAGATTTCAGGGAAAATAATAACTATGGCTGCAAAGAAAACTGATTCGCTCAGCTTTGATGCTGCGCTCGGTGAGTTAGAACAAATCGTAGATAAACTGGAACAAGGTGATTTACCGCTGGAGGATGCCTTAAAGCAATTCGAAAGAGGCATTCAGTTAGCACGCGTCAGCAAACAAAAACTAGAACAAGCCGAGCAACAGGTGCAAATTCTGTTACAGCAGGACGGTGAAGAAAAACTGGTTCCTTTTGCGACTGAAGAAAAAGATCTGGCAGACGAGGAATAATCGTGTCACTACAAACGTTTTCTCAGCAGTATCGTGAGCGCATTGATAAACTACTGCTACAACATATTGAATCTCAGCCTGATCTATCACCGACTCTAAAAGCTGCAATGCGCCATGGTTTGTTATTGGGTGGTAAACGCGTTCGCCCATTTCTGGTCTATGCCACCGGCACCATGTTCAATGTATCTGATGATATTCTGGATGCTCCAGCGGCAGCGATCGAATGTATTCATGCTTATTCCTTGATCCACGATGACCTCCCGGCCATGGATGATGATGATTTACGTCGTGGGCATCCAACCGTTCATAAAGCTTTTGATGAAGCGACCGCGATTCTGGCTGGTGATGCATTACAGACATTAGCGTTTTCAATTCTCGCGGATCATCCATTCCCGGACCATTTGCGTCACAATCAAGTGAAGATGTTGAGCAAATTAGCCACCTCGTCTGGATATAAGGGGATGTGTGGCGGACAAGCGCTCGATTTAGCTGCAGAAGGTATGCATGTCGGACTAACCGAGTTAGAACAAATCCATCGCCATAAAACAGGTGCATTAATTGAATGCGCAGTGCAGATGGGAGCACTTTGTCATTCAGACGTCTCGGCTGAGACATTGAATCGCTTACAACAATATGCAGCTGCGATCGGCTTAGCATTTCAAGTTCAGGACGAC
>QKFI01000347.1 GCA_003251455.1 Tolumonas sp. | reverse complement strand
CATCTTCAACAGTATTGGTTGGTGCTGGTAATAATTTACGTATATCAAAACCTGGATCAGTTGCCAGATGAACAACTTCCTGACACTGAGCTTTCTCGTTCGCGACTACAACCGGGTCAATCGGATTTTTGACCGAATCCTTTAACAGAAAGCCCAGTTTCGCAGGTTCACAACCCAGCAGATGTCCAACGCGTTCACGAGAACCCAGCAAGCCAATTGCAACACGCACGTCATCAAAGCCTTTCACTTTGTTGAACATCATTGCAGGGCCTTTACGGGTCGGACGCATACAAGTGCCTGCAGCACCAACGTAACGGAACACGCCTGATAATTCAGCTTCAGGATCAACTTGTACGTCAGTTGATACCAGTTGTCCCGGCAATGAACTTAACAGTTCAAGCGCGGAACGCAGGTCATAAACCTGTGATTCTTTTTGTTCTGCCATGAATAGCCTCGTTAGGTATGTGGAATTCGCGTCCACTTTAACGAGATCTAAAAGGTAGTGTGAAATACCGTTTCGGTATGCTTTTCCAGATCAAAAAGGAATAATAGGTAGGGGTATAAGATCATATATTGATGGTCGTCACACTTTTTTGGGGATCAAATATGGATTTGAAACGATTACGTTACTTTTGTACGGTCGCTGAACAACGTTCCATTACACGCGCTTCCGAAGTTTTACATATTGCACAACCCGCTTTAAGTAAGCGACTGCATGAACTGGAAGATGAATTGGGAACGACCTTGCTGGTTCGTAGTGGTAGAGAAATGCAACTCACCGAAGCGGGCTCTTTTTTATATCAACGCGCCTGTTTGATTCTTCGCACTGTGGAAGATGTGCGACGCGATACCTTACAGTTTGCCCATCACGCCAAACGAGAGTTAAAAATCGGTATTTCATATTTGTATGAAGAATATTTCATGCCGATTATCATCTCGTTGCAAAAAGAATATCCCCATCTTGAACTTCGTATTTCAGTGAGTGATTCAAGCCATCTGGAGTTTCTATTAAATCAACGCATCGTAGACGTGATTTTTGCCCAAGCCCCCTACACGACTGAGGGATACCACATCACACATCTGCCCTCGATCCGCCTATGTGCATTGATATCAAATTCATTGTTGGACGAAAACTACAGTGACACCATGTCTTTTGTCGATGTAGCACGTTATCCATTGATTTTATTGCACCGCATCGGAGGTACAGGCATTTTTGAATATCTGACCGATCAAATACGTAAGGAAGGAATGCAGCCCAATATCCTGATGCACGTCTCTCAACCTCAGGTGGTAACAAAGTTGATTGAAAGTGGTATTCAGGCAGCAAGCCTGCTACCTGAATCTGAAATTTCAAATGAGCTAAAACACAGTCAGGTTATCAACATCACACAGACTGTTTCAGTCTTCCATCCAGCTGTTGTTCGTCTTTCAACAGGTGTCGCAATTAAGGAACTTGATGAAGTCATTGCGAACTTTCATCCAGACAATTAAACCGAAGTTATAAGACTGAACTCACCGCGACCCGTTCCCCAGATTTATGTTCGGCCTGAATGATTTTATAGACGCCGCCTGCAACCTGCTCAGGCGCGCGTAATTCACCGGAATTTTTACGGTGAATAAAATAATCAACCATAGGGAAATCATCCTGGTGCGAGCTACGAATGAGCGCCTGCATATCGGTATCCATTACCCCCGGATCGATATTCAGCATAATCACCGGATGCGGCTCATATTCCTGTTCTACGGCAACCGTTCTGACATAACTATCCAAACCTAAAGACCATCCGGCATAACTTTTCAATGCGGCGCCCGAAGAAATACTCGCGATGATTTTATGATACGGCTTATCCTGAAAATGCTTGATCACTTCACTCATAAACAGGATCGCGCTGGTGTAGTTGATGTTGATATTTGCCAGGACCGCAAGACTGTTTTTCTTCGAAGTTGGACCAATTGGATTCAGAGATGCAGCATTGCTGATTACCACCAGCTCTTCCCATTCCTGTTCCGCAAGTCTGGTCAAATGATCATCCAGCACAGGTAACATATTTTCCGGCGAAGAAAAATCAATCTTCACTGAGTGTGGCGACGGTGCGCTGCGCGAGAACTCAACAACCTGATATCCTTCTGAAGCATATTTTTCAGTAATGGCCTTACCGAGTCCTTTTGAACCCCCACTGATAATGGCTAGTTTCATC
>QKFI01000282.1 GCA_003251455.1 Tolumonas sp. | reverse complement strand
TTATATTGGGTGCCATCTGACTCAGGCATGAGTGCAGACATAAAAATAATAACACTGCATCGGATTCATCGCTGATGACAGTAACGGGATAAAGAGCGTGTAATCCGGTTGAGCTTGCCAAGTGCAGGCTCAAAACATTTCTGGAGCCGGAAAAACTTTTCTTACCGCAAAATCAGCGCATTCCTGCGCCGAATTCACTTAATTGACTGCTTTGACTGCTTTTGCAAAAACCAGTAACGAATCATACACTTCATCAGCCAGATTCAGGCCTTCCTCGGTCACAGCTTTTCCTGTCTTCACCAGAATCTTATGCGGAACGCCCGCCGCTTGAGCCGCTTTTAAATCACCCGGTTTATCGCCCACCATATACGATTGGCTGAGATCGATCTGCAGTGCTTGGGCTGCGTCCAGTAACATGCCGGGTGCTGGTTTACGGCAGTTACATTCCTGCTTATAAGGCCCCTGACCTTCGGTCGGGTGATGCGGGCAATAGTAAATCCCATCCAGATCCACGTCGCGATCGGCCAGTGACCAGTCCATCCATTCCGTCAGATTCATAAAATCATCTTCGGTAAATAAACCACGGGCAATACCTGACTGATTGGTGACAACAACCAGTGCATAGCCTTTTTTCTTCAGGATCTGTAATGCTTCAATTGTTCCGTCAATAAAATGAAAATCATCGACACAGGAAACATAACCAGTATCCTCGTTAATAACGCCGTCCCGATCTAAAAAAACCGCAATCTTTGCCACAGATTATCCTCATTGTGTTTGCTGTGGGTATTGTAGGTGATTTATAGGGTTTACGCTGCTGAATGATTGAATTCAGCGGGATTCTTTCTTGGAAACAGGTTTGTCATGCCGAATGCTTTAGAACATTTATCTACTTTACTTCGCGGGTGCGGGGAACGTCGATTGATCGTGTTATATGGCACGGAAGCGGACTGTATCGATCGCGCTGCTCGTTTCCGGACGGATGAGGATTTGTGGCTGGGCGAAGGGCCTGAACATTGTCACCCACAGCATAAAACACCGATCATGAGCGGACTAGGGCAAGAATACCGTTCTCTGTTTTTGAATGGGTTTAGTGGATTACACCCGGATAAATTGGGTGCTTGCGGTGGAGCTGTTCGTGCTGGTGGATTTCTGTTTCTTCTGATGCCGCCGCCTCAGGCGTGGGAAACATTTGCCGATCCGGATTATCAGCGTTATGTGCCAAAACCGGCCGATGCGCTCCGCTGCCATCGATTCTTTTTGCAACGATTGTTACGGATTCTGAAAGCAACACCTGATGTCATCTGGTGGCCAGCGACGGAAGCGATGCCTGATTTAGCAAATCATATGGCTCAAGCAAAAGCAGCGCCATGGTATTCCAAACCAGATCAATTCGGTTGTCTCAGCACCGACCAGACAGCTGCCATGCAGGCCGTGATTGACATGATGACACAAAAAACACCTTCACCACTGGTGATCTTGGCAGACCGGGGACGAGGTAAATCTGCTGCACTGGGGCTTGCCGCATCTGCCTTGCTGGCACAAGGTGTGCGAGTAATTCTGACAGCACCGGCTCAGCAATCGGCTGCGACTGTGCTGAAACATATTACACAAGATTATCACCTTCCTTTTTATAGTCCGGATGGGTTACTCGCCCAACCAGTGGACGCTGATATCTTGTTGGTTGATGAAGCTGCGGCTATTCCAGCCGATTTACTGAAGCAGCTACAACGCCAATATGCCCGGGTTGTCTATGCCACAACGATTCATGGTTATGAAGGGTCAGGGCATGGGTTTGAAATCCGCATGTGTCAGTGGCTAAAAACACATTGGCCGGGGATGGTCATGCTGACGCTGGAAAAGCCATTACGGTGGGCAGCATCAGATCCACTGGAACCGCTGCTCAGTCAAATTCTGTTACTTGATGCCGATAGTCGTGTGCCTGAGATCTCAAATGAGGCTGCGACGTTAGATTGGGTCTCGGCGGCTGATCTATTTGCGGACGAAGCCTTACTGCGGGATGTTGTTGGATTACTGGTGCTTGCACATTATCAAACGGTGCCTTCAGATATCCGGCTGATGTTAGATAATCCCGATGTCCGGCTTGCCATCTGGCGTTCAGGCTCTCAATTGCTCGGTGTGGCATTGATGATGAATGAAGGTCCGATTGATGCTGAACTGGCCGAGGCAATCTGGGCAGGGCGGCGGCGCCCTCGTGGTCAGTTATTACCGCAAACCTTGCTGGCCCATTGTGGCTATCGTGAAGCGGCAGGCTTTCGGTATTTACGTATCCTGCGAATCGCAATCCATCCATCCTGTCAGCACAAAGGATTCGGCACTCAGTTTCTACAGGCAATTCTGGACGATAGTGGTCCTCAGTATGACTTTATCGGCAGCTCGTTTGCAGCGACTCCATCGGTGAGTCAATTCTGGCGCAAGGCGGGTTTTGTTCCGGTCAGAATTGGTTTAAGTAAAGATACCGCAACAGGTTGTCATGCTGCGGTGTTGTTGCAGGCATTCACGCCAGAGGCGACACGCCAGCTCAATCAATGGCATCAGGCGTTTCAGCAGGAACTACCCATCTGGCTAGGTTCTGTATTCAATGAATTGTCGCCAGCACTGGTTCGAAGCTTCCTGCATTCGTTGCCGCAAACAGCTTTGTCGCCTCAATACCAGCTGGATCTGGAAGCATTTACCGACCACTTCCGTACCCCGGATCATTGTTTACCGGCACTACAACAAATGATGCAGGCAAAACGGAAAACACTTTTGGAATTACCCGATCAGGATATCGAACTCTTGATTGCGCGTTGCTGGCAGGCTCGAACCTGGGCATGGATCAGTGAGCATTATGAAGTGAATGGGCAAAAAGCAGTTATTCAGCGGTTGCGTGCGAGCATAAAAAAACTGCTCCGCCCAGTAGCAAGGCCGGAGCAGTAACGCACCGCAATGGGATGAATCGCAATGTAAAAAAATCAGGTCAAATCTGAACGTTATTTCTGGCTATCCAGAAATGCTTTCGTCGCTTCCAGCTGGCTTTGTTCAAATGCCATCCGAGCTTTAATCATTTCAATATATTTAGCTTTCACTTTTGGATCTTTAATGTCATCCAGTTGTGCTTTCAGGTCGTCAGTATCATGCATGTGCATATAGCCAAAACGAGGGCCATCACCACGAGGACCACGTTGGAAGTCGCCTTTACCAAAACGACCTTGCATCATGCCTGGGCCATAACCCTGACCTGGACCACCAAATGGACATACAACTTCATCATTGTCCGTGGCTGGTTGAGTGGCTTCTGTGGCTGCCCAGCCTGCTAATGGCAAACTTGTCATCAGTGTTAATGCCAGCAGAGCTTGTTTACGTGTCAACATAATTTCTCTCCTCACTTACTGTTCACTCTTAGTAAAGACCATATATGTATCAATGTTGTGCCAGAACAAGAGTTTTTTGTTACAGACTTTGCCAGACTAACTGTTTGACAAAATTTGCCATACATTCCTTACGCAACTTTATATACTGATGCTGTTGCTTTCCGGAGAGCTTATGAATCAGACCTTACCTCATATTCTGGTTGTGGATGACCACGCCGATATTCGTGATTTATTGAAACGATTTTTAGAACAACATGGTTTCAAAGTGACCTGTGCCCGCGATGGCAAAGAAATGAAACGTCATCTGGAAAATGGCACTTTCACGTTGATTGTGTTGGATCTGATGTTGCCGGGTGAAGACGGTCTGACACTGTGTCGTGATTTGCGTGCGCGTTCTTCAATCCCGGTCGTGATGCTGACCGCCATGGGGGAAGAGATGGATCGCATCATCGGACTCGAAATGGGGGCAGACGATTATCTGGCAAAACCGTTTAATCCGCGCGAATTGCTGGCTCGTATCAAAGCGGTACTTCGTCGCGCAAACCTGATTCCTGATCAGCAGGAAGAACTTCCGGAACGTCTTTATTTCGATCAGTGGCAACTCGATCTGGCTCGTCGCGAGTTGGTTGACCAGCAAGGGGTTGCGATCAGTCTGTCTACTGCGGAATTTGATCTGCTGAAAGTGTTTTTGGAACGTCCGAAACGCGTACTGAGCCGGGACCAGTTACTTGATATGGCGCGAGGTCGTGAAGCGCAGGCGTTCGATCGGGCAATCGATACGCTTGTGAGTCGTTTACGCAGAAAACTGGAATTGGATCCGAAAAAGCCTGAACTGATTAAAACCGTCTGGGGTGGCGGGTATATGTTCAGTGCAGAGGTAAAGCATGAAGGCTAAAGCCTCATTTAACTGGCGTTGGTTATTTCCTCAGAGCATGACCGCGCAAATTATTTTGTTAGCGTTAACCAGTCTGATTCTGGCGCAGATATTCGGGTTACGGGTTTATCAGGCTGAGCGTGATACGACGCTGGGTATGGTGAACAGTCGGAATGCGATGATCCGTTTATCGTCGGTGGTGCGGTTACTGACGAGTTCTCCGCCGCAGTTACATGATGAAATTCTTAAAGCCAGCCGCAGTGAAACCCTGATGATGCGTATTCAGGATGTCCCGCTCTCACCCAGCGAACGAAATCTACGATATGAAACGGTATTACGAAGCGTGTTGGATTATCCCGATACGCTGGCGATACAAATCAGCGCTGAACAGGTGAAGGATAATCCACCTCCTTCGATGTTCCAGCAGATGCAGAAAATGCATCCACAACGGCAGGGGCAAGATGGTCGGAATAATGGCAAGAGCAACCTGCCGCCGCCGATCTGGCAACCGGATGTTCGGCTATATGGCGCGATAGAATTAATGGATGGCCGTTGGCTGAACTTCAGTTCGCTGGCAGACCGAGAGCCGCCAACCTGGTCCGCCCGCTATTTATTAAGCATTTTGGGGCTGGCGATTTTTATCAGTATTGTCCTGTTCGTTTTATTACGCCGTGCAACATTCCCGCTTAAAGTTCTTGCGCAACAAGCCGAGCATTTTGGTCGCGGGGATGATATTCCATTAATGGATGAAGCAGGCCCGGCTGAAGTTGCGGAAACTCTGGCTGCGTTTAACCGGATGCAGTTACGTTTAAACCGTTTCGTGCAGGACCGAACACAAATGCTGGCTGCGATTTCTCATGATTTGCGTACGCCACTGACAACCTTGCGTCTGCGCTGCGAGTTTTTGCCGGATGGTGAAGATAAAGATCGGATGCTGGAAACGCTGAAGCAAATGGAAAATATGCTGCATGCAACGTTAAGTTTTGCCCGGGATGACCATCAGGCTGATGCCAGTCGTCCGATCGACTTGGTGAGTTTGTTACATAGCTTGTGTGATGACTACATTGATGAGGGGCAGGATGTTACTTGCCATGCAGAAGGGAAACTGGTGTATCAGTGCCGACCAGATATTCTGCGTCGTGTCGTACAAAATCTGATCGGGAATGCGATGAAATATGCCGGTGATGCCGAGGTGTTTCTCGATACCAGTGAACAATCACTGTTTATCCGGATCCGGGATCATGGCCCTGGCATTCCTGAGGAAGAACTCGACAGTGTGTTCAAACCTTTTGTCCGTCTGGACTCAGCTCGCAACACCGAAGATGGCAGTGTGGGTCTGGGGTTGTCGATTGCACGCACGTTGATTCATCAGCATGGCGGCGAATTACGTCTTTCCAATGCGGAAGGTGGTGGTCTGCAAGCGGAAATTCAGTTGCCCCGATAACTAGCTCGGGAAATCCTTGGTTTCAGTCAGTGAAAACCGTATAGTCTGGGGGTTTTCCTGATTGGACCGAATAAGCATGTTTCAAGACAACCCGTTACTGGCGCAGCTAAAGCAGCAACTGCGCGATAATATCCCGAAAAAAGAAGGTGTGGTGCGCGCATCCGATCGTGGTTTTGGTTTCCTCGAGACCGACCATAAGGGAGAAAGCTATTTCATTGCGCCACAACAAATGAAAAAGGTCATGCATGGTGACCGCATTGTGGCGTTGATCCGTTCTGAGAAAGGCAAAGAGCAAGCAGAGCCGGAATCACTGGTGACACCATTCCTGTCTCGTTTCGTAGCGCGCATCAAGGTCATCAAAGACCGTCTGTTTGTGGTGCCAGATCATCCTGTCCTGAAAGAAGTATTGAAAGCTCGCCCGAAAAAAGGGCTGGACGAAAAACAATTCAAAGACGGTGACTGGGTCATCGCCAATCTGAAACGTCATGCACTCGCACCGGAGAGCAATGGCCATTTCGCTGAAATCACTGAATATGTAACCCACAACAATGATCCGGAAGCGCCGTGGTGGGTGGTGTTGCGTCGCCATGATTTGCCTCGTCAGGCACCTGACATTGAGCAAACCTGGGAAATGCGTGATGAAGGCTTGGTGCGTGAAGATTTAACCTCATTGCCGTTTGTCACAATCGATGGTGAAACCACCAAAGATATGGATGATGCGCTTTACATTGAAGCGACAGAGAACGGCTGGAAACTGCTGGTTGCAATTGCAGACCCAACCGCTTATATCGAACCGGGCAGTGCATTGGAGCAGGAAGCAACCAAACGTGCGTTCACTGTCTACCTGCCGGGTCGTAATATCCCGATGATTCCTCGTCATCTGAGCGATGAACTCTGTTCGCTGGTGGAAGGGGAAGACCGTCCAACATTATGCTGTGAAATGAAGATTGCAGCCGACGGTGCTCTGGCAACTGAAACCCGCTTCTTTGCAGCCACGATCCGTTCACAAGGCCGTCTTGTGTATGATCAGGTTTCTGATTGGCTGGAAAACGGTGTTGCGGAAGGGTTTATGCCTTCTGACGTCGTCGCGAATCAGCTCAACCTGCTGCATGCCGCGACTACCAAGCGTCAGCAATGGCGTGCAGAACATGCAATTCTGTTTAAAGACCGTCCGGATTATGATTTTGAACTGAACGAAGCCGGGGAAGTGGTTGCCATTCATGCTTCTTTCCGTCGTAGTGCAAACAAAATTGTTGAAGAATCCATGATTGCGGCGAACCAATGTGCTGGTGATTTTCTGGCCGCGCAAGCAGGTTATGGTATTTTCAACGTGCACTCAGGTCTGGATGCCGAAAAACTGAAATCTGCGCAGGAACTCCTGCAGAATCATCAGGCCCCAATCCTTGATGAGCGTTTACTGACACTGGACGGTTTCTGTGAATTACGCCACTGGCTAGATGCACAACCAACCAGTTATCTGGATAACCGGATCCGTCGTTTCCAGACGTACTCACTGATGTCAACCACACCGGGGGCTCATTTTGGTCTGGGTCTGACACACTACGCAACCTGGACCTCCCCAATCCGTAAATACGGTGACATGATTAACCATCGCATTCTCAAAGCACTGATTAGTCAGCAACCGTTGCCTGCATGTCCGAATGAAAGTCTGACAGAAGCGCTGAGTCTGTCCCGTCGCAGTAATCGCATGGCGGAGCGCGACATTGCCGATTGGTTATATGCGCGTTTCCTGTCGCCGGATGTTGCGAACAAAACGGTCTTTGATGCAGAAGTG
>QKFI01000049.1 GCA_003251455.1 Tolumonas sp. | reverse complement strand
GCGCATGACGCGCCGAATATTATCTGCTACTTTAGTATTTAAAGCCTTGCTTAATTAAAACAAAACTATAAGGACTATAAATATGGCTAAGGGGCAATCCTTACAAGATCCATTTTTGAATGCATTACGTCGTGAAAGAGTTCCGGTATCAATTTATTTGGTGAATGGTATCAAATTGCAGGGACAAGTTGAGTCGTTTGATCAATTCGTAATTTTGTTGAAAAACACAGTTAGCCAAATGGTATACAAACATGCCATTTCTACCGTTGTTCCTGCTCGTCCAGTCGCTCATCATACAACGCCAAATGGTGAACCTGATTCTCAATCAGAAGAATAATTCATCTTTTGTTCCCTGCCTGAACAGGCGGGGATTTTCTGATTCGTGACCAAGGAGTTATCACTTGTTTGAACGCTATCAAGGCGGAGAACAGGCTATATTGGTTCATGTAGATTTTCGTGATGAAACAGCTCGTGAAGATTTAAATGAATTAGAAATGTTAGCCAGCTCTGCCGGTGCGACCATTCTTTCCACCATCACAACCCGTCGTGATTCCCCGCAGGCAAAGTTTTTTATCGGAACAGGTAAAGCTGACGAAATTGCACTTGAAGTCCAACGTTTAAATGCGGATCTGGTGATTTTTAATCATGCATTATCACCAGCGCAAGAGCGTAACCTTGAACGTATATTTCAATGCCGCGTACTGGATCGAACAACGTTAATTCTTGATATCTTTGCTCAAAGAGCCAGAACCCACGAAGGGAAATTACAGGTCGAGTTAGCTCAGCTACGCCATATTTCCAGCCGATTAGTTCGTGGTTGGACCCACCTTGAACGTCAGAAAGGGGGGATTGGTTTAAGAGGGCCGGGCGAAACACAGTTAGAAACGGACCGTCGTTTGATTCGTGAAAAAATTTCTACGATTCTTTTACGATTAGAGAAAGTAGAAAAACAACGTGAGCAAGGTCGACGTGCTCGTGTCAGGAATGCGATTCCTGTTGTTTCCTTAGTTGGTTATACCAATGCCGGTAAATCCACATTATTTAACCGACTCACTCAATCGAAGGTTTATGCTGCAAACCAATTATTTGCAACGTTAGATCCGACACTTCGTCGTATTGAGCTGGATAAATTAGGCCCGATTGTATTGGCGGACACAGTTGGATTTATTCGCCATCTTCCTCATGATTTAGTTGCAGCTTTTAAAGCGACGCTTCAGGAGACCCGTGAAGCTGACTTACAATTACATGTCATAGACTGTGCTGATGAGCGTGTTGCAGATAATATTGAACAAGTAAACTTGGTTCTCGAAGAAATTGAAGCAAACGAGGTGCCTCAGTTACTGGTTTATAACAAAGTTGATTGTCTTTCCGAAGGGTTACCTCGGATTGAGCGAGATGACACTGGTAAGCCTGTTGCTGTATGGTTGTCCGCGCTGACAGGTGCAGGAACCGATTTATTGCTGAATGTTTTGGATGAGCTACTTGGTGTTCAGATTGTCGAATATCAGTTGCGACTACCTCCTGCTGCAGCAAGGATCAGAAGTAAATTGTACGAATTGAAAGCGATTCAACGGGAAACCTATGCCGAAAATGGCGATAGTATGATACATATCCGCCTTCCTGAGGTGGAATGGTTGCGTTTGATTAAGCAAGAGATCACTATTCCATCTTTCATCGTACAAGATGAATAATGTAATCACCGAACATAAACGGAGACTCGAATGGCCTGGAATGAGCCCGGAAACAATAACAACAAAGATCGAGATCCCTGGAAAAATACAGGGAAAAATCAGGTACCTCCCGATCTTCAGAAATTACTTGAAAGCCTTAAAGATCGACTGTTAGGCCCTTTGGGCGGGTCAACAGGAAGTGCTGGTAACACAGGGATTGCTATCTTTGCCCTGTTAGCGGTCGTAATTTGGATCGGTAGTGGTTTTTACAC
>QKFI01000082.1 GCA_003251455.1 Tolumonas sp. | reverse complement strand
GGGTAACATTCAGATTGACCCTCGCCTTGCAGCAGAAGACTTCATACTGAAACGCAGAGACGGCTTATATGCTTACAATCTGGCTGTAGTCATTGATGATGCCGACAGTGGTATCACTGAAGTCGTACGAGGTGCAGATTTGCTGGAGCCGACCGTTCGTCAAATCATCTTATATGAAGCATTGAATCAGCCTGTTCCAAAATGGTTCCATTTACCGTTGGCAATACAGGAGAACGGGCTAAAACTATCCAAACAAAACCATGCGCCATCAATTGAGGAATCACCAGTCATCCCGACATTGTGTCAGGCACTTTCATTTTTAGGGCAGCCAATCCCTGAGCATCCTGAAGATTTTAAACCCGATGAATTACTGAAATGGGCTGTATCTCACTGGGATACACCCCGAATCCCCACACATTCTCAACAAATTGACTAAACACGCCGGAAACTGAATTTTGCATGCCAAGGTGCAAGATAGTGATAAATGACCGGCGTGAGATAAAGCGTCACAACCTGAGAAATCAGCAACCCGCCGACGAACGATCGCAACCCCCAGTGGTTGCCGTAATTCAGCCCCAGCACCATATCCCAATGCGATCGGTAGTGAGCCTGCTAAAGCAGCAAGGCTCGTCATCATGATCGGTCTGAAACGAATCAAACATGCCTGATGAATCGCCTCATCAGGATGCATCCCCTGTTTTTCCTGTTCCAAAGCAAAATCGATCATCATGATGGCATTTTTCTTCACGATCCCAACCAACAACAAAATGCCGACAAACGCATAAAGCGTGAACGGAAAGTTCAATAACCACAGGATAAGCATGGCGCCTAATCCGGCTGACGGAAGGCCTGATAAAATTGTCAGGGGATGGATAAAACTTTCATATAGCATCCCTAACACGCCATACACGACCAACAGCGCAATCACTAACAAGATCAACATGCCTGTTTGAGAAGAGGAAAATGCAGCTGCACTTCCCTGCATACTGGTAGTTAACGTAGCTGGTGGCGCCAGATCCGTTTTGATCTGCTCAATTGCAGCCAAGGCATCACCCAATGCAACACCAACCCGTAAGTTAAATGAAATCGTGACCGAAGGTAATGTCGCCAAATGATTGACCGTCAGGCGCTGCGGCTGCCTGACATAAGTTGCAACCGTATCCAAAGCGACCAAAGCACCTGCATCATTACGAATTCGTATCCGACTTAAATCATTACTTGATTGTTGTCGCTCTGGCAGCAATTCAAGAATGACTGCATACTGATCGGTGTCTGCATAAATCGTGGAGATTTGTTTCGCAGCAAACGCATTTTGTAGAGCCGTTTCGACTTGAGAATAAGTTAGCCCATAACTTGCGAGCTTTTCCCGATCAACACGAATGCCTAATCCAGCCCCAACCTGTTCCTGATCACTGGTAATATCAACCAGTCCCGGCACCTTTCTAATTTCCGTTAAAAAGCGGTCATGCCAGAGTTTCAATTCATCCAAATCATTGCTTTGCAAAGTAAACTGATATTCTGACGTAGTAGAGATCCCCCCGATTCGGATCGCAGGCGGATTTCGTAAATAAACTGATAACCCTGGTATGTGATTTACTTTTCGTCTCAGTTCAGTAATCACGGCATCTGCCGAGGGTCGTTTATCTCTGTCCACCAGCCGGATCGTCATTGAACCACCATTGGAGCTACCATTTGGCCCAGTACTGCCGACGGAAGACATAAATGCTGCAACATTCGGATCTTTCCGGATGATCTCGGCTAATTGCAATTGACGTTGTCTTAACACCTCAAATGACGTATCCGGTGACGATTTCGTCGTCAGAATAATTCGGCCACTATCCGTACTAGGAAGGAAATCTTTTGGTAGCAAACCAAATAACCAGATCGTAAGGACAATACTGATAACGAAACTCATCATCATCCATCGGGGGTGTGAAAGACAAACTGACAATGACCGTCCGTAGAAATTCGTGAGATGACTAAACCCGGACTCCAGAATTGCAGAAAAACGACTCTGCTTCGATTGCGCCGTATGTTTCAGCGCGCGACTACACATCATCGGTGTCAGCGTCAGGGAGACAATCCCCGATACCGCGATAGCCGCACAAATCGTCACGGCAAACTCATGCAACAGACGCCCCATGAGTCCGCCCATAAACAACAGCGGAATAAATACTGCAATCAACGATATTGTCATCGATAGAATCGTAAAACCGATCTCTTTCGCACCGGCAAAAGCAGCCTCGACTGGTGGCATCCCCTCTTCGATATGACGAACAATGTTTTCCATCATGACGATAGCATCATCAACAACAAATCCGACAGCCAACGTAAGCGCTAACAATGAAAGGTTATCAATACTGAAATTCATCAGATACATAACCGGAACAGCCCCGAGTACGGATAAAGGCAAAGTGATGGCAGGGATAACGGTCGCAGTCAGATTTCTCAGGAACAGCCAAATCACCAGTACGACGAGAAAACA
>QKFI01000441.1 GCA_003251455.1 Tolumonas sp. | reverse complement strand
ATAACATCACGTTGTTGTTCTGGAGTCAGGGCGTTGAAGCGAACTGCATAACCAGAAACACGAATTGTCAGCTGAGGATATTTCTCTGGATTTGCAACTGCGTCTTCCAAAGTTTCACGGCGCAATACGTTCACGTTCAGGTGTTGACCACCTTCGACCTGAGGTGCTGCTGCAACAGGGATTTCACGATATTCAATGTTACCTAACACTTCTAAAGCAACAACTTGATCTTTGAACACAAGCAACGTGCTTCTTGTTTTTCTTCATCCAGTAACCAGAAAGAATTGATCAATTCAGCAGCTGATGCTTGAGTGATTTGAATACCCTTAACCATAATAAACTCCTTCACAAGTTGGGGGCATACTTGTCACTACAAGACATTGCCCCAGAAATCACGGCTGATAAAACCGCTCGTCTTAATCATGTATCTATGATGCTACATTAGTAAAATTACTAGATGGATGCAAGAGGATATCCATGTTAATTAGAGGTGTATTGTTAAAAATTTTTGATCTTAATCAAATAATATTCATATTGTGTATATCTTACGAATTTGCGACAGAAATCAAACCTAGATAAGTAGTAATTTTACTACAAATACTGCTTTCACTATTCGCTACAGAAATAAGTTAAACTAAGTTTTTCTCTGGAGGCGAAAGAATGCAATTAACCTGGCATGATGTGATTGGACAAGAAAAAGAAAAAGATTATTTCCAACAAACGTTGAACTTTGTTCGCTCTGAACGTGAAGCCGGTAAGCTGATTTATCCTCCTGCAAGTGATGTTTTCAATGCATTTAAATTTACTGAGTTTCAGGATGTAAAGGTTGTTATCCTTGGACAGGATCCATATCACGGGCCAAACCAAGCGCATGGATTATGTTTTTCGGTATTGCCTGGCGTCACAATTCCTCCTTCATTAGTGAATATTTATAAAGAACTGCAGCAAGATATTCCTGGTTTTACAGCACCAAAGCATGGTTATTTAGTCTCTTGGGCTCAGCAAGGGGTGCTTTTGTTAAATACAGTGTTGACGGTCGAAGGAGGCAAAGCGCATTCGCACGCTTCATTGGGGTGGGAGCAGTTTACTGATGCGGTTATCGCTTCATTAAATGAGCAGTCTAATGGAATTGTTTTCTTATTATGGGGAAATCACGCCCAGAAAAAAGGTCAGCACATTGATCGAGCAAAACATTATGTGTTAACAGCACCTCATCCCAGTCCATTATCCGCACATCGTGGCTTCTTAGGTTGTAAACATTTTTCAAAAACGAACGAATTACTTATCCAACAAGGAAAATCAGCGATCAATTGGTCATTACCTACAATAGCGTGATGTCGTCGGCACATTTTCTGTTGAAAACATGCTAATGGTTAATATTCACTATACTTTATGCCGAGGGTTAGACATTAATGCTCAGGAGCGTGCACCATGTTGGATACTTTGCACCAAGATCATGTCAATATCAGTCGTTTATTAAATGTACTGAGAGACAATTTGGCTGCGATAAGAAGTGAAAAGCCAGTCAAATTTAGTTTGCTTAAAGATGCATTAGTATATCTGAGTGAGGTGTCTGATACATATCATCATCCAAGAGAAGATCTCATATATGACTACTATGTTGCTTATCGTAGTCACGATGAAGAACCAGTTACCAATATGCTAAAAGAACAGCATAAAGAAATTATCGCAAGTGGTCAGCAGTTGCTTGAGCTTGTAGACATGATTCTGATGGATGCGGTGATACCTTTAGATACGGTTGCAGTTGCTTTAGAACAATTTATTGCTCTGCAACAGAAGCATCTGGATTATGAGGAAAGTATCATTTTCCCTCTATTAAGGAAAAATCTGACTGAAGATGATTGGCGTCACCTTGAACATAATTGGGAACACAAAATCGTAGACGATCCACTCTTTGGCAGAGAAGTAGCAGAACGTTATCAGGACCTATCGACCCAACTTTTATCTCACTGAAACAAAAAATGGCGCGTAAAGCGCCATTTTTATCAGTTAAGTGTAATGTCGCTAATACTTAACTCAAAATTCAGATCGATTGATTGCAATTCCCGTTGTAAGCGATATTTATCTTTTAGTGCTTCAATTTCTCTCCATTTGCGCTTTTTGCTAGTTTGGCGTTGACGTACATCAGTATCGATGACATTCAGGTCTTCTGAATCTACTGAGAACCTATCCATGGATTTACCTCCGTCTCAAACAAACAATGACAAATCTTACGTAGCATTTTACAGGCCAATTTTTATAGTTGATAAAATCATCTCAAAACAACCTGACACGATCATATGACTCTCTGGTCACTCGATTTCTATATCACGCACAAGGACAAACTAAAATAATCTGATGACAAAACTATTACTTACATCAAAACACGGCAAAAAATTTTGCGAGATTTGAGATATAGAGAAAGGATTAAATAGAATGGATTCACAAGAATATTGAGTAATAGATAAATGCATAAAAATACATAAACATGAATAAATATTCTGTTTATGCAAAGAAAAGTCAATAAAAATATTGTAATTACTCTCGTTGCTGGTATTTTTTCAGGTATCATTTTTGCAGTAAATTTTCTTCTTTAATCGTCAACAGGATAGATCCAACTATGGAGCAGATTGCTACCCTTGAGGTGCAAAACCTAACGAAACGCTTTGGTTCCAATGAGGTACTTAAAGGTATCGATTTAACTGCACGCAAAGGCGATGTTATCTCAATAATTGGCTCTTCCGGTTCAGGGAAATCTACATTTCTACGTTGTATTAATTTGCTAGAAACGCCCTCAAGTGGGGATGTTTATGTGCATGGTGAGTTAATTCGTATGAAATCCGACAAAAGTGGTGAACGAATTCCGGAAGACATGAAACAAGTTGCCCGGATTCGATCACGACTTGCAATGGTCTTTCAGAGCTTCAATCTCTGGTCTCATATGACGGTATTGCAAAATATTATTGAAGTACCGATTCATGTCTTAAAAGTTCCGAGAGCTGAAGCTATTGAAAAAGCGGAAGCGCTTTTGCATCGGGTTGGTATGTATGAGCGACGTGATTATTATCCTGGTCACTTATCTGGGGGACAACAACAACGTGCTGCGATCGCACGCGCCTTGGCGGTTGATCCTGAAGTGATGTTATTTGATGAACCTACTTCAGCTTTGGATCCAGAATTAGTTGGTGAAGTTCTGTCTGTAATGCGAGCTTTAGCAGAAGAGGGGCGTACCATGTTGGTGGTAACCCATGAAATGGCATTTGCCCGTGATGTTGCCAATCAGGTAATTTTCTTACATCAGGGGAAAATAGAAGAGCAGGGCGATCCGAAGCTGGTTTTCTCTAATCCGTCATCGGAGCGTTTCCGTCAATTTATATCCTCAACGTATTAGTTTTTATAACAGCAAGGAGCAAATAATGAAAAAATTGTTGTTGAGTGCCGTTATCGCAAGTTTGATGGTAACTGGTGTTCAGGCGAAACAATGGAAAGAAGTTCGAGTTGCTATTGAAGGTGCTTACCCTCCGTTTTCCAGCGTTGATGAAAAAGGTGAATTACAAGGCTTTGACGTGGATATCACGAAAGCTCTGTGTGAAGACATGCAAGTCAAATGTACTCTAGTGAAGCAAGATTGGGACGGAATGATCCCAGGCCTGCTCGCTCGTAAATTTGATGCCATTATTTCAACAATGGACATCACTGCTGAACGTAAAAAACGTATTGATTTCTCAGAAAAATATCAGCATGTACCTGCGCATTTTGCTGCGAAAAAAGGCACACAGCTTGAACTGACAGATGCGTTTTTGAAAGGTAAAAATATTGGTGTACAACGTGCTACATCAATGGATACATACGTGACGGATAACTTCCCATCAGCTTCGATTAAACGTTACGGTTCTGCAGAAGATGTGTATCTGGATCTGAAATCAGGGCGTGTTGATTACGTATTAGCTGACACTGCTTCGCTGATCGATGGTTTAGTGAAAAAGAATCCTGGCGAGTTTGAACTGATTGGTCCTGGTTTAACGCAAACGAAATGGTTTGGTGAAGGTGCGGGCGTTGCATTGCGTAAAGGTGATGGTGATCTGAAAGCAATGTTTAACAAAGCGATTAAAGATATCCGTGCTAACGGAAAATACAAAGAAATCAACGATAAATACTTTGATTTTGATGTTTATGGCGAATAATCATCAATAGATAAATGTTCAACTAAACGGGCCGGAAGGCCCGTTTTTCGGATGAAGCGCATGTTTGATTTAAAAGGCTATGGTAGTTCAATTCTAGAGGGTGCGTGGCTCACTCTGGAAGTGGCGCTATTGTCAGTGGTAGTTGCTGTCGTCCTTGGTATGGCAGGTGCTTTAGCAAAACTATCAAAAAATAAAGGATTAAAAGGTATCGCGACGTTTTATACGACAATTGTTCGTGGTATCCCTGATTTGATTCTAATGATGCTGATCTTTTTCGGTGGTCAGATTTTCCTGAATTTTTTATGTACTCAAATTAACGAAAGTATCAATAATTGGCTTACAGAGAGCAATCCGCAACACGAATGGGTTTCTTACGTGCCTGACTATATTGATGTCAGTCCATTTGTGGCAGGGATACTCGCGATCGGGTTTATTTTTGGTGCTTACATGGCTGAGACATTCCGTGGCGCTATTCTCGCCGTTGAGCGTGGTCAGTTGGAAGCAGCTCAAGCGTATGGCATGTCATCTTGGCAGGTATTCCATCGTGTGTTGTTTCCGCAAATGGTAAGACATGCTTTGCCAGGATTTGGGAATAACTGGTTAGTTTTATTGAAAACAACCGCGCTAGTCTCTGTGATTGGTCTCGATGATATGGTGCGAAAAGCTGGGTTAGCGGCAGGAAGCACTCAATTACCATTTACATTCTATATGGCTGTCGCATTAATTTTTCTGGCATTTACTGCTGTGTCATCGTTGTTTTTACGATGGGCTGAAATGCGTTACGCAATACAAACAAGGTAAATGGCATGTTTGATTTTTCAATTATTCTCGATGAATGGCCAACTTACCTTGAAGGTTTAAGCAATACAGCCTGGTTGGTTGCTGTTTCGCTCATCGTTGGTTTATGTATTGCAATCCCAATTGGGATCGCCAGAAATAGTCAGAACAAGTGGGTGAATTATCCTGCATGGGCTTATATCTATTTCTTTCGAGGAACGCCTCTGCTAGTTCAGCTTTTTATTATTTATTATGGCGCTGGGCAATGGAAAGGCCTGCAGGAGTCATGGGCTTGGCAATGGTTCCAAGAGGCGTGGTTTTGCTCATTGGTCGCTTTTGCTCTGAATACAGGCGCGTATACAGCTGAAATTGTTCGGGGTGCAATACAGATGATTCCAAAAGGCGAGCTTGAAGCTGCAGCATCTTTTGGGATGACGAAATGGCAAATGCTTAGGCACATCATTTTACCAAGTGCGTTAAGGCGAGCGCTTCCTGCGTATAGTAATGAAGTGATTCTAATGCTACATGGTTCATCTGTTGCAGGGGTGATCACGGTGGTTGATCTCACTGGCGCGGCGAGAATTATCAATGCGCGGTATTACACCCCATTTGAGGCTTTTATTACCGCAGGTTTGTTATATTTATGTCTCAGTATGACACTCGTTTGGTGCTTCAGACGGCTTGAGAAAAAATGGTATGCACATTTGCGCCCAAGAGTAGGTTAAGTCTGTATTTTCGAGATCCTTACCATGCTAAAATATATTGTCATTGTGGCATCTGGTTAAGGGTCTCAAGTTGTTCAGCCGCTTTCTCATTAGTATTCTTCTATTCGGGTTCATTTTTACTGCAAAAGCTGATGAGCAAGTTCAGTTCACTCCCGACCCTGAATGGGTTGATCCTATCCATGCTTCTGGTACTGAACATCAGACTCCTGTGCATGGGCTGCGTTATAAGTTAATTGATAAACAGATCAACCTTGAACCTCAAACTGTCTCCCGATATACACATTATGTCGTCGACATTACAAGCACGGAAGGCTTAGAACAGGCTTCTCAGCTTTCATTTGAATTTGATCCGACTTATGAAACGCTTAGAATTCACCAGATCCATGTCATCCGCAATGGCGAAGTCCTCGATCGTCTGGAACCCCAGGAACTGAGAATTTTCCAAAGAGAACCAGATCTGGAGCATTTCCTCTATTCAGGCATTAAAACTGCGCATTTGATTCTTCCTGACATCAGAGTTGGAGACAGACTGGAATATAGTTTTAGTCTTCAGGGAAACAACCCTGTGATGGACAATAAGTTCAGTGAACAACTTCAGCTGGATTGGGAGATGCCTGTTGAGCTGAATTCTATTCGCATCCTTGTGCATGCTGGTCGGACTCTCTATTACTCAGTGCCTGAAGGAAAAAACGGCAAACTGACGATGACTGAAACATCAACGCATCGGGAATTGTTATGGCAACAATCGAATGTACCTGCTGTTGTTACTGATGACGATACGCCTGCTTGGTATTCTCCTCATCGATACTGGGCTCTTTCTGAATTTTCGTCCTGGCAAGATGTCGTGAAGTGGGCAAAACCGATTTATGATGTGGCAGTTACGGTTGATCCAACGATACAATCGATAGCCGATCAGATAATGCAGGCACACTCCGACGAAGAGTCTCGCATTGTGGCTGCGTTACATTTTGTACAGCAGGAAATTCGCTATTTGGGAGTTGAAGACGGAATCGGCTCTCATTTGCCTCGTAAAGCCTCCGATACCCTTTATCGTCGTTATGGCGATTGTAAGGATAAAACCGTACTTTTAATGGCGATACTGAAGGCTATGAATTTATCGCCAGTTGCTGCGTTGGTGAACCTTGATAACGGGAGTATTTTACCGAAACAATTACCGTCCCCATATGTGTTTAACCACGTTATTGTGACCTTGCAGTCAGAAGGGAAACGACTTTGGTTGGATGGAACTGATATAAATCAGGGGTCAAAACTGTCCACGATAGGGGTTCCTTTCATGCAGTATGCGTTACTGATTACTGATGAAGAAACCAATTTAACTTCTATGCAGGATCAGTTTCGTCCTGCTGAAACAGTGGTCACCCGGGAGCTATGGTTTGATGAGCCTGTCAGTCGGTTAATGGTGACAACGTCTTATTCTGGCTTTGAAGCAGAAAACCAACGTACAGATATCAAGAATCAGCCAAAACAAGAATTAGGCCGGGATTTTCTGAATTATTATACAAAAGTTTATGAGAACCTCGAGCCCGATGGTTTACCAAGTGTTGTTGATAGCTTTGAAAATAATCAGTTACTGATTCGTCAATCCTTTAACATTAATGGCATATTTGATGAGTTAACGCGTCGAGGGTTGCCTTTGTACGCTGATTTAATCGACGCTCAGCTCAAACAGTTAGATAGTGCAAGAAAACAGCCCGTAGCGCTGAGTAAGCCAATGCGGATCAGGCAGGAGTTTGTTTTTCATTTGCCTTATGACATCAATATTGCTGATTATAACCAGCGCTATGACAATGATGTTTTCAGCTTTAATGTGAGTGTTCAACAAATTGACGCACGATCACTGAAAGTGATCTACAAATATTACAATCGGCTGAGTTATGTGCCAGTCAGAAACTTAGCGCTTTATCGCGAAGCGGTTGGGTTAGCGAGAGATGAACTATCGTTGAATTTTACTTTTCCTCCGGCTGCAGTTCTGACACAGAATGCAGTGGAACCACAGCCGGAATTACATTAAAAAATCAGACAAGCTATCAGGCAAATTCGGCCCAAATAGGTGCGTGGTCAGAAGGTTTTTCCATTCCCCTGATCTGGTAATCGATGCCTGATGCCACTAAACGTTTACCCAGTGCCTGTGATGCCAGCACCAGGTCAATTCGCAGCCCGCGATTATCATCGAATCCCTTGCTGCGATAATCAAACCATGAGAAGTGCTCATTAGAATCCGGATGCTGGGTACGCCAGGTATCCATTAGTCCCCAGTGAAATAGTTTCTCGATCCATTCGCGCTCTTCTGGTAAGAATGAACATTTGCCTGTTTGCAACCAACGTTTGCGATTGTTCTCACCAATTCCGATATCCAGATCGGTATGGGAAATATTCATATCACCCATGATGATGATGTCATCATCAGGCTGGTGGTGTTCCTGAAGATATTTTAATAAATCCTCATAAAACTTAGCTTTGGCTGGGAATTTTGTAGGGTGTTCTCTTGACTCACCTTGCGGGAAATAACCATTGAAAACAGTTAGTAAGCGTCCGTTTGATTGCTTGAATTGACCGATAATCATTCTGCGTTGAGCATCTTCTTCATCGCCAGGGAAACCCTTAATCACCTGTTCTGGTTGATGCTTACAAAGTAATGCAACACCATAATGAGCTTTCTGTCCATGGTAAAAAGGGGTATAGCCTAAGGCCTCGATCAGTTCAGCAGGAAATGCTTCATCGTGAACTTTAGTTTCCTGTAAGCCGATGATATCAGGATTGTGCGAATTGATAATTGCTTCGAGCTGGTGAGGGCGTGCTCGGAGTCCATTGATATTAAAGGAAATGATTTTCATTGAATTGCTCAGTATTACTTAGTTTTTTCTAGTATGACTGAAAGAAATTTTTGTACAACCTACAGAAAAAGAGGAAATTCGATGAAGAAACAATAACAGGAAAAGAGAGATGGTGGAGGGGGAAGGATTCGAACCTTCGAAGGCAGAGCCGTCAGATTTACAGTCTGATCCCTTTGGCCGCTCGGGAACCCCTCCGCGAGCTGAGATATTTATTTCTAATGGTGGAGGGGGAAGGATTCGAACCTTCGAAGGCAGAGCCGTCAGATTTACAGTCTGATCCCTTTGGCCGCTCGGGAACCCCTCCACGAGCTTAGAAATTTGCACTGAATGGTGGAGGGGGAAGGATTCGAACCTTCGAAGGCAGAGCCGTCAGATTTACAGTCTGATCCCTTTGGCCGCTCGGGAACCCCTCCACGAGTGCGGAGCGAATACTACCAGAATCTCGTTGTTTGTGAACCCCAAAAAGCCTAAAGAACGCATAAATTTAGCCGAGATAAGCTCGAATGATTAAAATGCGCTCTTTTTATGCTTATAAAATCGATACATGATCGATTTTTAGTCGATGGGTTACAGCTTGTTCAACAGATAAATGAGGCACTTCAGCATGATAACCGAAGTTTTTTGCGCGGCTGTTGTGATTTTATTCATCTGATATCAGGGATGAGTTTTTTCCTAGACAGCAAAAAAATTGAAAATTTCACAGTCAATAGTGCATTCAGTCGATGATGAAACGCCGGATTAAATGATGTCCGTGTTTGATGAGTCTGATTATTCTCAGAAGTTGAAAGTGAATTATTACTATCGATAAAAAAAAGCCGCAAATTGCGGCTTATATTTTATTCGGCAGTATAGCGCCCTTCCAGATAGCGTTTGAACCATGCTGTATTCAGCGCTTCTCCTGTTGCGAGAGTAAGTATTTCATCTGTACTCATCAGGCTGGCTTTTTCCCAGACATTTCTTCTCAACCAGTCAAAAATGTGTGGTAAACCATCTTCTGATTCAATTAGTGAACCGATATCACCAACTTCCTGTTCAATTGCTCCGGCAAATTGAGCCGCATACATCGCACCTAATGTATAGCTTGGAAAGTAGCCGAATGAACCGTCAGTCCAATGAATATCCTGCATACAACCTAAGCCATCTTTCCCCCGTGTTGAAAGACCAAGGTATTGCTGCATCTTGCTATTCCAAACTTCGGGAAGATCTTTTACTTCAATTTTGCCTTCAATCAATGCTTGTTCAATTTCAAACCGGAGGATGATGTGGGCCGGGTATGTCAGTTCATCTGCATCAACGCGGATATAACCGGGTTCTATTTTGTTATAAATCTGAATGAGATTGTCTGCATCTAACGCAGGATCATCACCAAAATGGCGTTTGATGATTGGGCTGAATTTACGAAGAAATGCCGGATGTCTGCCGATTTGCATTTCAAAAAACAGACTCTGGCTTTCATGAATGGCCATGGAACGAGCTTCACCTGCTGGCTGTCCAGCCCATTCTTTTGGTAATCCCTGTTCATAGCGGGCATGGCCTGTCTCATGAATAACGCCCATCAGGCTACTCATAAAATCATTTTCATCATAGCGGGTTGTTATCCGGACATCTTCTGGGACACCACCACAAAATGGATGTGCACTGATGTCTAGTCGGCCATGATTAAAGTCAAAGCCAAATAACTTCATTGCGTGTAATCCCAGCGATTTTTGGCGAGAGATCGGAAAAGGTCCTTGAGGTTGCTCAGGGGTATGTTTGCTTTGGATGTCACCTGCCTGACGAATAATTTGTGGTAACCAAGTTTTTAACTCATTAAAAATTTTAAGCAGCGTATGGCTGGTCATTCCTGGTTCATAAAGATCAATCAGACTGTCATAAGGTGACAATGACAACGCTTCACCTCTGATTTGTGCGGCTTCGCGAGTTAAATCAACGACTGCTTTCAGGTTTGGTTCAAAACCTTTCCAATCATGATTTTTTCTCTGACCTCTCCAGGCATGTTCACAACGGGAACCGGCTAGTGAGCGAGCCTGAACAAGCGACTCAGGTAAAAGCGATGCATTCATCCATCGACGACGAATCTCTTTCAGATTCGCTTGTTGGGATTCTGAAAGGGTTTCATTTTCAGCATTATCCAGCCATTCCTGCATTTCAGGCGCTGTGAGTTTTTGATGCTGAATCAGCGCAATTTCAGCAAGGGCTTCGCCGCGTGCTTGATTACCGCCATCCGGCATCATCGTTGCCTGATCCCAACTGCAAATCGCTTGTAAATGTTGTAAGTGATGCAGTTGTTGAAATCTTTTTTCTAATTTCTCATAAGACATGAATGAATCCTGTTAACTTCCTGCAACGAAAACGCTTGTTTTCATGATAGCGCTCTCAAAAAATACTGACCAGACATTACCGGTTTCTTTCTGCTTTCTATCTGCTGATTAATTCGTTGAAACATGTAAATGGGTCATCTGATAACCATTTTCTTTCAGAAGTCTGATTAACCCTTTTTCTCCATACAAGTGCATGGCTCCAACAACCATGAAATTTCTTTTCTCATTTAATTGCATGAGTTGTGTAACCCAGTTTTGATTTCGTTGGAACAATAAAGTGTTTCTAAGATAATTTTTCAGATCTTCACTGGACTCATCATCATCTAACAACTGTTCAATCGCATTTTTATCACCTGATTCCCAAGCTTTCACCAGAGACGGAAGATCTGTACCGACTTGATCGATTTGTTTTAGTGTAGCTTCCAGGAAATCAGTCTGGATCTTTCCCATATTTGCCAAAAATTCAATTTGTTGTGTTGGCATTTCCAAATAATAAGTTTGTTTTTGTTGATGTTTAGCTTGTCCCAGAAAATGATGATCAATACCTAACGACGATTTATAGCCTGATTGTCTGATTGCTTCTTGTTGCAACATTAAAGCGATGAACCAAGGCTGAAATTGTTCAAACTGATTCATAGGAACCTGGAGTGTTTGGCTGACTTTTTTTAGTCTTTGATATTCGTCGAAGGGCATCATATTACTCAGCGAAGTACCTATAGGTAGCATGGCTAGATGCATCCATGAATTGTCGGTATCAGAAATATCAGTTTCAAGAATAAGTTGGTTAGATTGTTTCCAGGCATCAGTAATACTTGCTGGTAACGGGTACATACTTTCGGTACCGACATGAATTGAACCTAATATCCAGATTTTTTGCTGTCCCTTTTCAGCGAGCCAGAAGTCGGGGTTTGAATCAGCATAAGCAGGTTGAAAATGAAAACCGAGCAAACAAAGGCTACTGATCGAGAGACCTTTAATAACTTCTGTTAGAACATTACTATAGTGACGCCAAAAATTTTTCATGGAGAATAATTATGCCTCATTTGCGTTGCCGGGGATTAGCAAGGGAAACAGTAGTTGCTATCAGTGAAACGTTGGTTGAACGTTTATGTGAACTGACTAAATCACCATCAGCACATTTCACTGTTGAATATATTCCATCGGAGTTCATTCCAACACGCTTTGGTGGCAATGCATATCCTTTTATTGAGGTGTTGTGGTTCCCAAGGTCACAAGAAGTTCAGGATGCTGCTGCACAGATAATTTCTGATGTCGTGAAAGCAGAGATCGGTGATATTGGTGAAGTTGCGGCGGTCTTCCATCAGATGGAGAAAACGGCTTACTACGATAATGGCAAGCATTACGGATAAGTTGACCGTATATGTGAAGAAGAGGACTAACTGTTCTCTTCTTCATTTTTCTTCTCTTAAGCTGATTTAATTAAAAGTTTATCCAGTAGCGTTGAAGGTAATAACCGTCTCAGTATTGCAAAGATGTGAGTTGGAAGTGTCACACCATAGCGATGTTTGGCTTTTTTGCTTCGTAATGCATGGAGTACTGGTTTTACACAAGCTTCAGGTTCAAGTGTAAAAGGATTCTTGGGTGTTGGATTACTTAACCGGTTTAATGTTTGCTGATAGATTGCTTGATGACGACTGTGTTCTATATCGATATTTTCTTTAAATTTTAATAATGCATTATGTCGAAACTGGCTTTTCACTGGCCCAGGTTCAACCAAACTGATTTGAATTGGTGTATCGGCTAGTTCAAGTCTTAATGTATCGGTATAACCTTCCAACGCGAATTTACTTGCGTTATAAGCCCCGCGATATTTCATGGCTACTAGCCCTAATATCGAGCTAATTTGAATAATTCGTCCAACCTGGTTGTTAAGCATTACTGGCAGAATTAGTCTGATTAAGTGGTGCCATCCGAATAGATTGGTATCGAATTGTTGTTTTAATGCTTGTGTTGGTAAATCTTCCAACGCACCTGGTTGCCCGTAAGCACCGTTATTTATCAAACCAAACAGTTGTCCATGTGATGTTTCAACTGCCCACTTCGCTGCATTTTCGATACTTTGTTCTAAGGTTAAATCAAGCTGATAGGCATCGAAACCCTGTTTTTCCAGTGACTGAACATCCTCTACTTTTCTCGCTGTTGCAAGTACATGATAACCTTCATCTTTTAATCTTAAAGCCAGATGATGGCCGATACCGGATGAACATCCTGTGATAAGTATGTATTGGGTCATAAAAAGAACGTTTGAAAGGTGATGTCAAAAGCATATCAAAAAAGAAAAGGGAGCAAAGCTCCCTTCTGTGCAGAATAATGATGATTAAACTCCAGAATCTAAACTAACAGTCAGCATTTGACCTGGTTTAATCCGATTGTGATCCAAGCTATTCCATTTAATCAAATCATTCACTGAAATCTGAAATTTTTCTGCGATGGATGAAAGCGAGTCTCCACGACGAACTTCGTAATGTTTAGCGAGTGTTGCTTCTGTATTTTTTGATGCAGTGCTATTGATTACTAAAAGTTGTCCGCCTTTAATTCTGGATTTAGCGGAGAGTTTGTTCCAACTTCTGATTTGCTTTTCCGTGACGTGATAATTTTTTGCAATTGTCCATAATGTATCACCACGTTTCACTTTATAGCGAATAGAACGATTTTGGGGTTTCGTAGTTTCATTATCGGAATTAAAGTTCGTAGCAACTAATGCGCTGTCGGTTTTAACTCGTTTAGACGGTGACATTTCTGCCAAAGCTAGTTCCAACTCGTTTGCAACCCCGACAGGCACTAACAAATGATTAGGTCCTTGAGGCGAGGTGACATTCCGACTAAAGCCCGGGTTTAATTTCTTTAGAGATGCTAAAGACATATTCCCTTGTTCAGCTACAACGCGAAGATCAACTTGGCCTGAAGTATCAATTAAACGAACCGTTGCATGATTTGGTATTTTCGGTAAATCAATACCATATTTATCTGCATGTCTTATGACATCTGCCAATGCCATTAAGCGAGGTACATATTCCATCGTTTGGCGAGGCAGATTCAGCGAGAAGAAATCGGTAGGTTTTCCCTTAGCCTCGTTTGCAGAGATGGCATTTTTAATTCTTCCTTCACCTGCATTGTATGCGGCTACAGAATTCAGCCAGTCTCCTTGAAAAAATGCATTCAATTGCGCCAGGTAATCTAGCGCCGCTTGCGTTGATGCCACAACATCACGGCGGCCATCATACCAATAATCTTGTTTCAGACCATATCGTTTGCCGGATGCACTAAGAAACTGCCAAAGCCCAACTGCATTACCACGAGAACGAGCATTTGGATTATATGCGCTTTCAACAATAGGAAGCAGCGCGAGTTCCATCGGCATCTCACGAGTATCAATTTCTTCTACGATTAAATGAAGATAAGGTGCTGCGCGCTCTGTTACTGTTTTTATATATTTCGGGTGTTTTGCGTACCAATCACGGAAGGCTATTACATCGGGATCATTTGGCATCGGTAATTGCATTTCTGCAGAGATGCGATCCCACAAATATGGATATTTCTTTTCCGATCGGTCAATTGCCGAACGTGCGTGTGCGCTTTTTGTTGGCACCACGTTTACAGTTGAACCCAAATTATTTTTATCTGAGTCGGTATGTAACGCCTGGCAACCGGTCAGCAACAACGCACCCAAAAGGGCCAAATGTAGCTTAATGTTCATCCAGTCATCCTCAAAATTTTGACAGATGTTATTTGCGAATAAGGTTCAGATCAAGCGCTGCATAAAACATGCACAATTAAAACTCAAAGATTATTCTTTTTTTCTCGTAGTATCGTAAAGACTTGAAGCTCATTTTTGAGATGTTGATCGGTTGAGTTTTGTGCAAAATAAGCTACGGAAGGGCTATCGGTTCGTAAAAAGACATTACATTTTTTTTCTTTTACAATCGTCGAAGGTAACGATGGAACGCCTTGTTTTCGCAACTTGCTGACCTCTGTAATATATTGATTGATATATTGATTATCAGGTTCAACAAGATGGCAAAAACACAAATTATTGTAGGTATATTCATGTGCCGGATAGATGAATGTGTCATCAGGAAGTGTTTTTATGCGCATCAATGAAGCATGTAGCTGTTCCATCGTGCCGGTAAATACGCGGCCGCAGCCTCCCGAAAAGAGCGTGTCACCACAAAAGAGTACCCCATGACCGTGAAATACAATGTGTTCTGCTGTATGTCCCGGTGTATGCCATATATTAAATTTTAATTGCATCGACGGGATTTCAATCTGGTCTCCCTCACTTACTTTTGTAAAAGGAGTATGATTCGGGAGCTCAATATGAGGACCATAGATTTCACAATCAGGAAATGCTTTCCGTAGTTCTGGCACGCCATCTACATGGTCATAATGGTGATGAGTGATGAGGATTGCTTTTAATGAAAGCTCTTGTTGATCTAACCTTTCCAAGACAGGTTGTGCTTCGCCAGGATCAACAACAACTGCAAGATTTTCATGTTTAATTAACCAGATATAGTTATCCTGACGACTTGGAATGGTTTGTATTTGCAACATGTGACAGACTCCGGAACGTTTTCTGAGTCTTGTGTATAAAATGAAAACAGAAGAAACGCAATATGTACGCTCCAGAGGTAATTGAGTGAAGCCAGCCAAAACGTCTCGTCAAATCGCTAGTCCTGAATCATGGAATGAACTGCCCATGGGGGATTGGCTATGTATGGAAATACAGAATCGTTTGGATGACTGGTGCCCACTCATGTTTGGTTACCATCTGCTTAAACTAGGCTCGCTGAGCAGTGAGCTTTCTTGTACTGCATCTGCGATACGCCATCAGTGCTCAATTGCAGAACAGGGACTCTCCTTGGGGATCTGCGCAGACATTGATGAATTACCGATCCGTTCGAATAGTGTCGATGTCTGCCTTTTAGCACACACGCTTGATTTCAGTGCAGACCCGCATCAAATCCTACGTGAGGCTGAACGTGTTCTTACTCAGGATGGATGGATAATCATTAGTGGTTTTAATCCATACAGTCTATTAGGGACAGGTAAGCTATTTCCGAACTTGCGACGTCGATTACCATGGTCCGCTCGGATGTTTTCACCGGATCGTGTTCTTGATTGGCTACAGTTGCTGGGCTTTGAAATTGTTCACCTGGAAGGAATTCCATACTCCACGATTAGTCGTCGTAATCTGAAAGAAAGTGGCAGATATTGTAATTATCGTTTTTTTTCTGCTTATATGATGGCAGCTCGTAAACGAACGATACCTTTGACACGGATTCAAGAAGCCGCCTGGTTAAGACGGCCTGTGATGGTTGGCGGGATGGCCCGGCTCCAGAATAAAGAAGGGCGTTGATACGAATCAACGCTGATAACCGGTATCATCAAGTTTATTTTCAGACATTGCAGCTGCACGGGCGAGTTCATCACATCGCTCATTTTCAGGATGTCCTGAGTGACCTTTTACCCAATGCCAATCTATCTTGTGGCGTTGTATTTCTTTATCCAGCTCCTGCCATAGATCTACATTTTTAACTGGTTCTTTGCTTGCTGTTTTCCAACCTCTGCGTTTCCAGTTGTGGATCCATTCTGTGATGCCTTGACGCACGTATTGGCTGTCAGTGGTCAAAACGATGTGGCATGGCTCTGAAAGTGCTTTTAAACCAGCAATCGCAGCCATCAGCTCCATTCTGTTATTTGTTGTCAGTATGTAGCCTTGGGATATTTCTTTTTGGTGCCCTTTGTAGATAAGAATTGCGCCATAACCACCGGGGCCTGGGTTGCCAAGACAAGAGCCATCGGTAAAGAGAGAGATCTGTTTTAACATGAAGTCGTGGTATTCTGAGTTGTAAGCTGAAGTGTGACATAAAAGAAGCGTGAACCCAATGCAAAGCAATCGTCAAATCGTGCTGGATACCGAAACAACCGGTATGAACCTGAGTGGTGGCCCACATTATCTTGGACACAGAATCATCGAGATCGGTTGTGTTGAAGTGGTGAACCGACGTCTCACAGGCAACCATTATCATGTCTATATCAAACCTGACCGTCAGGTGGATGAAGAGGCGATCCGGGTCCATGGCATTACGGATGCTTTTCTTGCGGATAAACCGATATTCAACGAAATTGCAGAAGAGTTCAGAACTTTTATCGATGGTGCTGAACTGATTATTCACAATGCATCGTTCGACGTTGGATTTATTGATTACGAATTTGAAAAACTAGGTTGGAAGTTAAAGGTTAAGGATATCTGTGAGGTTACCGATACCTTAGCGATGGCGAGAAGCCAGTTTCCTGGCAAAAGAAACAGCCTGGATGCATTATGTACCCGCTTTGATATAGATAACTCTCACCGTACATTACACGGCGCTTTACTTGATGCCGAGATTCTGGCCGATGTGTATTTATTCATGACGGGTGGACAAACTCGTCTTGAACTCCAGCACAGTGGTGTCGGTGATAATGTCGGTGTGGATGCTGCGTCACTTTTACAACCACGACAATTAGTTCGTAACGGATCGTTGAAGGTGTTACGAGCAAGTGAAGAAGAATTAGCTGCGCATGAGAAAAGACTCGACTTGGTAGTGAAGAAAGGTGGTCATTGTCTCTGGCGCCCTGAATAAAGATAACAATGAGGGTATAAATAATGTATCAGGATTTAATTAAGCAGGAATTAGTATCAGCACAATCAGTGTTAGCTGATTTTATTAACGATCCGGCGAATATTACATCCATTGAAGCTGCCGCAAAACTCATCGCCGATTCCCTGAGACAAGGGGGAAAAGTCATGTCGTGTGGCAATGGTGGTTCACACTGTGACGCAATGCATTTTGCTGAAGAGTTAACCGGCCGTTATCGTGAAGATCGTCCTGGTTATGCTGGTATTGCTATTTCTGATCCAAGCCATTTATCCTGTGTATCGAATGATTACGGATATGAATTTGTATTTTCTCGTTATCTTGAAGCTGTTGGTCGTACCGGTGATGTGATGCTGGGGATTTCTACCAGTGGCAACTCAAAGAACATCATTACTGCGATTGATGCTGCGAAAAAGAAAGACATCAAAGTTGTCGCATTGACGGGTAAAGATGGCGGCAAAATGGCTGGTTTAGCTGATGTTGAAATCAGAGTGCCTCATTTTGGTTATGCAGATCGGATCCAGGAAGTTCATATCAAAGTGATTCATATCCTGATTATGCTGATTGAAAAAGAATTGGCTGAATAAGTCAGAGGTAAAACATGTGCGAATTATTGGGAATGAGTGCCAACGTTCCCACTGATATCTGTTTTAGTTTCAGTGGGTTAGTCCAGCGAGGTGGTAAAACAGGTCCGCATGTTGATGGTTGGGGTATCACTTTTTATGAAGGGAAGGGATGCAGAACATTTAAAGATCCTGTCGCCAGTTCCCAATCGCGCATCGCTCAACTGGTACAGGAATATCCTATTAAAAGTTGTGCGGTTGTTAGTCATATCCGGCAAGCAAACAGAGGTCATGTCGCGTTGGAGAATACACATCCTTTCACGCGAGAATTATGGGGAAGAAACTGGACTTTTGCCCATAACGGTCAGTTAACTGGTTATGAAACGCTGGATACCGGGCGTTTTCAACCAATCGGTGAGACTGATAGTGAGCGGAGTTTTTGCTGGATCCTGAATCAAATGGAACAGCAATTTTCTGCTTATCCTGAGTCAAACGAAGAATTATGGACGCTACTCTATCAGTGTTGTCAGACATTGAAACAGCTTGGCGTTTTCAATTTGTTGTTATCCGATGGCGAATATTTGTTTACTTTTTGTACGAACAACTTGCACTGGATCACCCGCAGAGCACCCTTCGGAAAAGCAAAATTAATTGATGATGATGTGATCATCGATTTTCAGAAAGAAACCACACCGAATGATGTTGTGACAGTCATTGCAACACAACCGCTGACAAACAATGAGGCTTGGCAGAAAATGCAATCAGGTCAAATGAATGTTTTTCGGTTAGGTGAAATGGTTTTCACGCGATTGGATAAAGAAAAGGGAGCGTAAAGCTCCCTTTGTCAATCATTCAGGTTTTCGTCATTTTCGTCACTGGCGTAGCCGGATGGTGATAACAATGTACCATCCAACCAAGCTTTGCCTTCATTCATGACCAGACGCTGTTTACAAAACCAATTAATTACCAGAGGGTAAATAAAATGTTCCTGAACATGTACACGCTGAGCTAATTCAGCAGGCGTATCATCTTCAAAAATAGGAACTTTAGCTTGTAAAACGACAGGTCCGCCATCCAGTTCTTCAGTGACAAAATGAACACTTGCACCATGTTCTTTGTCACCCGCATCCAAGACGCGCTGATGGGTATGTAATCCCTGATATTTTGGTAGCAGAGATGGATGAATATTTAACATCCGTCCGCTGTAATGATTTACAAAACCGGCAGTTAGAATCCGCATAAATCCTGCCATGATAATTAAATCAGGCGCAAATTTATCAATTTCTCTGATCAACGCTTCATCATATGCTGCTCGATCAGCATATTCCTGATTCGTTAATACAACCGTCGGAATATTTTCATTTGCAGCACGAGTTAAACCAAATGCATCAGCTTTATTACTGACGACAGCACTGATTTTTCCTGCTATTTTCCCGGATTTGCAGGCATCTATGATTGCCTGCAAATTGCTTCCGGAACCAGAAATCAGAACAACCAGATTCATTAGTTGATTTCTACCTGTTTTTCTCCAGGCGCAGCAGTTTCAATTTTGCCAATCAACCATGCATTTTCACCTTCTGCATTTAACAGATTCAGTGCATTTTCAACCTGGTCTTGTGGTAAAGCGATGATCATGCCAACGCCACAGTTGAAAGTACGATACATTTCGTATGTTTCAACGTTACCGTTCTCTTGCAGCCAGTTGAACACTTCAGGCCATTTCCAGCTTGAGCCATCAATCACTGCTTTGGTATTTTCAGGCAGAACGCGAGGAATGTTTTCCCAGAAGCCACCACCAGTAATGTGAGACAGAGCATGTACTTCACATTCTTTCAGCAATTTCAGGACTGGTTTTACATAGATGCGTGTTGGCGCCAGTAAAGCTTCTGCCAGCGTTGTCTCGCCCAGAGGCTGTTGTACATCAGCTTTGCTGACTTCCAGAATTTTACGGATCAGCGAGAAACCATTTGAGTGAGGGCCAGAAGATGCCAGTGCGATTAATGCATCGCCTGCGGCAACTTTAGTACCATCAATAATTTCAGACGCTTCTACAACACCAACACAGAAACCTGCCATGTCGTAGTCTTCACCTTCGTACATGCCTGGCATTTCTGCTGTTTCACCACCGATCAGTGCGCAGTTTGATTGTTCACAACCAGCACCGATACCAGTAATCACATCAGCAGCAGTGTCTACGTCCAGTTTCCCTGTTGCATAATAATCAAGGAAAAACAGTGGTTCAGCACCTTGAACGAGTAGGTCGTTAACGCACATAGCAACCAGATCGATACCAACGGTATCATGTTTTTTCAGATCGATCGCCAGGCGTAATTTAGTTCCCACACCATCGGTACCTGAAACCAGGATTGGTTCGCGGTAGCCAGCAGGAATGCGGCACAGAGCGCCAAATCCGCCCAGTCCGCCCATTACCTCGGGACGACGAGTGCGTTTCGCTACGCCTTTGATACGGTCAACGAGGGCATTCCCTGCATCAATATCAACGCCAGCGTCCTTGTAGCTCAGTGAAGTCTTCTCAGTCACGATAGATCCTTGTCATAATCGCTATTAAGGGGGAGATTAAACGGCGTATATTCTACCAGCCCGATGCAAAGAGACAAAGAAAACCTGCGCTCTGAAGCAGAAAACATTCATTTTAACTAGACTGAAATGATAAAATCCTAACCGATCAATCAAATTATGGAGACAACAATGAAAGTCGTTGAGGTGAAACATCCACTGGTGAAGCATAAATTGGGTCTGATGCGTGAGGCTGATATCAGCACAAAACGTTTTCGTGAACTGGCTAAAGAAGTGGGTAGCCTGTTGACCTATGAGGCAACCTCCGATTTTGAAACTGAAAAAGTGACAATTGAAGGTTGGAATGGCCCGGTTGAAGTCGACCAGATCAAAGGTAAAAAAGTAACAGTTGTTCCTATCTTACGTGCTGGTCTCGGCATGATGGATGGTGTACTTGAGCATATTCCAAGTGCGCGAGTCAGCGTTGTAGGTATCTATCGTGATGAAGAAACACTGCAACCTGTTCCTTATTTCCAGAAAATCGTCAGTAATATTGATGAGCGTTTGGCATTAATTGTTGATCCAATGCTGGCTACTGGCGGTTCAATGATCGCAACGATTGATCTATTGAAGCAAAAAGGCTGCAAACAGATCAAAGTGCTTGTGCTGGTTGCAGCACCTGAGGGTTTAGCTGCATTACAAGCTGCCCATGATGATGTAGAGCTGTATTGTGCTTCTATTGATCAGGGATTAAATGAGAAAGGTTATATTATTCCTGGATTAGGAGATGCCGGAGATAAGATTTTCGGTACAAAATAACAGGCACCGATTAACAATTGTGGCTATATTTCCCCGAGCGATTATCTGTCGTGATGGCCACAATTGTTTTCAGAAGTATCAGATGATCGCTTAGACGTCATTGAATGGGCACACAAAAGACATCATGATTAAGATTTCCATCTGATATTTCTGAATATGAGCAAAATAACGGCTTATCCTGAAAGAAAATGACGCGATCGTTGCTTCGCTTGTTATATCATTACTGTCAGAAACACCAAACAAAGTTCCACCTCAAGAAGATATACCACTGTATTAATCGTTATGATGCAATCCACCCAACTCTCACTTGCTGTGCAATTACCTGATGATGAAACATTTGCCAGTTTTTATACTGGTCAGAATGCACAGTTAATCACGACGTTGAAAAATGCTGCCATCGGAGAAGGCTTGCCTTTAATTTATTTCTGGGGAAGCAGGGGGGCGGGCAGAACGCATCTTTTGCATGCGACTTGTGCTGAAGTAAATGGTAACAATAAAGATGCTGTCTATATATCGTTAGATCGTCACGAACAATATACACCTGACATTCTGGATGGTATGGAACGCATGTCGCTGCTCTGTCTGGACAATCTGGATGCTGTCGCAGGAAACCAGATCTGGGAAGAGTCTTTATTTAATCTATTCAATCGATGGAAAGAAATTAGTCGTGGCTCTCTGATTATGTCTGCGACAACGGCACCAAGAAAATTAGGGCTCTGTTTACCCGATTTGGCATCCAGACTGGATTGGGGCGTTTCTTTTCAGTTGCATGAATTAGATGATGAAGGAAAACTCAGTGCATTACAGTTAAGAGCTGCATTGCGAGGGTTTAAATTACCGGTTGATGTTGGTCGGTTTTTGCTGAATCGACTCTCACGGGATATGCGAACGTTACTAAGTGCTTTAGATAAGCTGGACAATGCGTCTTTGCATGCCCAGCGTAAGTTAACCATCCCGTTTATAAAGGAAGTTCTGGAGCTTTAACGGCGTAAGCTCGTATCTAGTTTTTTCTGTTCTTCCAAGACCGCAACTCTGGCATCAATACGGGCCTGACTTAATGTGTCTGCCGTATTGGCTCTTGCCATTCGTAAATGATCGATTGCCTGATCAAAATTTCCCAATAATGACAGATATTCAGCCTGTGCTTGATAGTATTCAGGCAAGTCATTTTTTTGCTGATAGGCTTCAGCGAGTAATTGCCAGACAATCGCTGATTCTTCATTATTCCGGCTAAAAGGGTCTAGTATCTGAATTGCAGCATCGGGTTGGTTTGATTTCAAATATACATTTGCCAGATTAAATACAATGACTGGATTGTTTGGCATGATTGCTATGAATGGTTTTAATCGTTGGATGGCTTCCTGATATTGTTTCATATCAATTTGCAAATCAGTAAATGAGTCCTGAAAAAACAATTCATTTGGTTTTTTTGCAATCAGCTGCTTAATCAGTTTTGCTGCTTCATCGTTATTATTTTGTTTCATTAAAGCTAGTGCTTTAGCATATTCTGCTGCGTACCATTCCTGACTACCAGTCCGTAATTTTGGTAGGCTCTGGTCTACGCGGGTCAATACGCTTTCAGCCGATTCATCGGAGTAGAGTGTCTGAATCCTGGCTTTTGCCAGATAAAATTCGTCACTTGATACAACTGGTTTCTTTTTCCAATTATTGGCTCGATTTCGGGCTTCAGCAATACGTTTTTCTGTTACCGGATGGCTCATCAACATTTCAGGGGCACTGGTTGCATAACGAGTTTCTGCAGCCAGTTTTTCAAAGAAGGTTGCCATGCCTGATGGATTAAATCCGGCATTTGCCATTAAATTAATACCAATACGATCTGCTTCATACTCATTTTCACGCGTAAAGTTAATAGCGCTTTGCATGGTCATCCCCATCGTCGCGCTCATGGCTGCAATCCCGATCGTTGGATTTACAATTGCCAAAGCAATGGAGCCAACTAAGCCTGCAATCGAAAGTGGGGTCGTTTTACTCTGGTCTTCCATATACCGGGCGATATGGCGTTGGGTCACATGACTGATTTCATGTGCTAAGACGCCTGCCAATTCACTTTCATTTTCTGCATAAAGGAACAAGCCGGTATGAACTTTTACTTTTCCACCCAGAAAAGCAGCGGCGTTAATTGAATTGTCTTTAACCAGAAAAAAAGTAAACGGGAAACGGACATTGTCCGCCTGACTGACGAGTTTTGTTCCCAAATCATTAATATATTCATCCAGTATCGGATCATCGATCATCGGTAGATTGGCTCTGGCTAGTCGCATGAATGCTGCGCCATATTGCATTTCCTGCTCGATCGTCATTGCACTGAGCCCTGCAGTACCGATATCCGGTAATTGAGAAACTGCGAAGGTTGATTGAGAAATGAATGAAAGAGATGCGAATGAAAGAAGAAGCAGGGATTTTTTCAAGTAACTAGACAGCACGATTTTCCCCTTAAAAAATGTCATTATCTGATCCGGGATATTAAAAAGTACGTGGATGCGATTACACTACGTCATTGTACGATCATTTTTGTGAGAGCGGCATAATGTTGGATGTTTTATTAACTTGGTATAAAAGGCGTTTTTCTGATCCGAATGCGGTTGTGCTGTTCTGGTTATTAGTGGGTAGTTTTGGCGTTATTTATTTTTTTAGCGGAATTCTTGCACCCTTTCTCATCGCATTGGTCATTGCCTATTTATTGGAATGGTTTGTTCAAAAATTAACAGGGATTGGTTTTTCTCGATCACTATCAACTTCGATCGTCGTTTTATTATTTATTAGTATCACGATCCTTCTGGGTATTGTTGTCGTTCCAACATTATTCCGGCAAAGTATTAATTTGCTGAGAGAAGCACCAGCGATGCTTTCTCATGCGAGTGATCAAGTGAAGCGTTTGCCGGAAATTTATCCTGATTTGATTGACGTGACGTTGGTAGAAAACGTTTTAACGTTAATTCAGGAACGGATATTAAGTAGTAGTGCAAATATCGTCTCGTTTTCATTTTCTTCATTAATGAGTTTGGCTGTCGTTGCTGTTTACGCAGTACTGGTACCTATTCTTATTTTCTTTATGTTGAAGGATAAGGACCGTCTTTTACTTATCATTAAACGGTTTTTGCCAGACAATCGCTCATTGGTAAATCAGGTCTGGGTTCAAATGAATGAACAGATCTCAAACTATATTCGCGGGAAAGTTATTCATATTCTGATTGTGGGTTCTGTTTCATATATTGTTTTTCTGATTATGGGGCTGAATTACGCATTGCTATTAGGCGTGTTAGTTGGATTTTCTGTGCTTATTCCCTATATTGGCGCATTTTCTGTCACGCTTCCTGTGTTATTTGTTGCTTTATTCCAGTGGGGATTTTCACCTGAGTGTGCCTATATCTTGGTCGCATATACCATCATTCAGATATTAGATGGTAACGTTTTAACGCCATTACTGTTTTCTGAAGCGATGAATTTACATCCAATTGCAATTATTCTGGCTGTGCTGGTTTTTGGTGGATTGTGGGGGTTCTGGGGGGTATTTTTTGCAATCCCTCTGGCAACACTGGTCAGTGTTCTTGTGAACTCATGGCCTGGTAGTTCTCGTACCGAAATTGGATCGCATATGGATTAAAAGGAAAAAGCCGGTCAAATCGACCGGCTTTTTTTAATAGAGCAAAGAGTATAGTTTTCTTCGATAGACTGAAACCATTGGATCTGACCCCATCGTTGCAAGAATATCCTGGAATGTTTTTCTTGCTTCACCATAGCCTAGATCTGTTTTCAGAATGGCATAGAGCATATCAAGTGCTTCAGCTTTTTTTCCTGCCTGACTATATTGAATGGCAAGTTCAAACTGTAATTCTTTGTTTTCAGGTTCAGCCGCCAGCTTTGCTTCCAGCGCTTTAATCTCCGGACTTTCAGCTGCATGCTGAGCCAGATCCAGCGCTGATTTGGCTTGCTGATAGAGAGAATCCTGATAGACCTCAGGGATAGCTGAAAGTAATGTCTCGGCTTCATCTAATCGAGAAGTATTCACGCAGGCAAGTGCTAGCGCAGCCATAATATCATGACGTTGTGGCGCAATTTGCTGCGCTTGTTGTAACAAGCTGTAAGCTTTACCGTTATCGTTTGCATTGATCAGCGCTAATGCGTCATTCAGTAAGACATCTTCTTTTTTCGGCTGATATTTACTAATCAGTCCATCAATTGCTGCAGGATCCTGTGGTCCCATCAATGCATCAATCGGCTGACCATTCTGGAATATCACGACTGCTGGAAGCGCTTGTAAGCCGAGTTGCATCGCTAATGATTGCAGTTGCGGATCAGCAACATCCACTTTGGCTAATGTAATGTAGGCATTATCCTGCCCGATCATCACTTCAAGTTGCTGTCCGATTGGCCGACATTCTGGAATTTGATCAGCATAAAAGAAAACAGCAACGATTTTTTCTCTTGAAGCATCAATTAATTCAGCTCGAAAGTTTTGCGGTGTAATTGAGACAATCATAATGATTCCGGTATCAGGCTTATATTCTGTTTATATGGTGGTTGGTGAGGGAGAATTTCAAGCGTTGGGGTAAGAATATAAAAATACGAAGATGAATTTTTCGATATAAATTCTGTTGAGTCATGTTCTGTCGCAACAGCGCAGTGGAGCTCTGCTGATGGCTGGGCATGTTCCACATGATATGTGTATTTGCTGATACGATGAGTGCTCTTCATGAAATCTATTTTCTCCAGACCTGTTTTAATGCCTCCGCCATGCGCTTTAAGAATTGCCTCTTTCTGTGTCCAAAAAGTGAAAAACTGTATTTTTAAATCAGATGCAGGTACTTTTGACAGAAATTCAGTTTCATTTTGAGCAAAAAAACGGCGTGCAATGGCTAGGAAATTTCTTTTCTGGAATTTTGTAAATTCTATGTCTAAACCGATTTGATGTCTGGAAAAACCAAAACCAATCCACTGATGGCTGTGACTGACATTGAAATGAATTGATTGGCCTTCCAGTTCGGGTTTCCCTGACAACTGATATTGAAATTGAAGTGCTGCTGGATCCTTTTTTAGAAATTTAGCAAGGAGGAGCCGGAGCAACACTTTGCTATTCAAATAAAAAGTTTTAGCCAATGGATCAGTGATAGCTTGAGAGCGAGCTAACTCTTCGGGTGATAGTATATCGAATGGGAGTTGGCTGAACTGATCCAGTTCAGCCAGAATAATAATGTTATCTGAAAAGGGGGTTATCGATGTAGAAAGTTGAAGATCTTCAGGATTCATCTTTGAACCGGGTTAGTTCTTTCATGACCTGCAGTAGCACTCCCATATCAGGGCGCGCATCTTCTAATAATTGATAATTCTTTCTGGTAAAGATATTAAATTCACC
>QKFI01000297.1 GCA_003251455.1 Tolumonas sp. | reverse complement strand
GTTTTGGCGTTCATTCAGGTGATTGTTCAACTGGGCTATTTCCTGCATATGAATACCCGGTCAGAAGGTGGTTGGAACTTCATCTCTCTGGTTTTTTCTGCGGTTATCATTGCGATTCTGGTGGTTGGTTCGTTGTGGATCATGCATCACCTGAATATCAATATGATGGGCATGTGAGCTGTAATCTATGATTAAACAGTATCTGCTCGTCACAAAACCGGGGATTATCTTTGGTAATCTGGTCTCAGTGATTGGTGGATTTTTCCTGGCTTCCAAAGGAAGCCTGGATATTCCTCTCTTTCTGGCAACAATCACCGGCGTTTCGCTGGTGATTGCCTCCGGCTGTGCATTCAATAACTATATTGACCGTGATATCGACTGTATTATGGAGCGCACAAAAAATCGTGTGCTGGTGCGTGGGTTGATTTCGGCAAAAGTGACGTTGATTTATGCCACTATTCTAGGGCTGACCGGGTTTGCGCTATTGTGGTTTATGGCCAATCCGCTCGCTTCTTTGCTGGCATTATTAGGGTTCATTGTTTATGTCGGTCTCTATAGTCTCTGGTTAAAGCGCTCCTCGGTCTACGGTACTTTGGTCGGTAGTTTATCTGGCGCTGCACCGCCCGTGATTGGCTACTGCGCGGTAACAAACCAGTTTGATATGGCTGCACTGATTTTGCTGTTGATTTTTAGTCTCTGGCAGATGCCGCATTCCTATGCGATTGCTATCTTCCGATTTAAAGACTATCAGTCAGCTTCAATTCCTGTATTACCTGTGAAATACGGTATTTCTGTTACCAAAAATCATATCCTGCGATATGTGGTCGCATTTGCCATCATGACTTTGATGCTGACCCTGAGTGGTTATGCTGGTTATAGTTATTTTGTTGTGGCTGCACTGATCGGTGTGGGTTGGTCCGCCATGGCGATTGCCGGTTTTAAAACACAGAATGATCAGGTTTGGGCTAAGAAATTATTTATCTTCTCCATCGTTGCAATCACTGCGTTGAGTGTCATGATGTCGGTTGATTTTACGACGCCGGATCCGGCGCAGTTTCTAACCTATCTTGAATAAAATCTGGATGGAATAAAATCTGGAGTCTGTTTCATATGCAACTGCATGACGATCGTATGTCTGGTGCAGAGCGTCGAGCCACAATAGGTCTCGGCGCTGTCTTTTCTCTCCGTATGCTGGGCATGTTTATGGTGCTTCCTGTTCTTACAACCTACGGGATGGCATTACAGGGGGCAACAGAATCACGAATTGGGATCGCGATTGGTATCTATGGCCTGATGCAGGCGATTTTTCAAATCCCACTGGGTATTTATTCAGACAAGATTGGTCGTACCCCACTGATCGTTGGTGGATTGATCATGTTTGTCGTGGGGAGTGTTGTCGCTGCTTCGGCTGATTCAATTTGGGGCATTATCATTGGTCGCGCACTACAAGGTGCCGGTGCGATATCTGCTGCAGTCATGGCGCTATTATCGGACCTCACGCGTGAGCAGAACCGAACGAAAGCAATGGCTTTTATCGGCATGAGTATCGGTATTACGTTTGCTGTTGCCATGGTTGTAGGGCCACTTGTCACTCATCACTGGGGGTTGAGCGCATTATTCTGGGGAACTGCTGGTTTAGCATCGCTGGCCATTTTTATGGTTCTATTTTTTATCCCAAAACCGCAACATCACGTTCTGAATCGTGAATCTGCTTTTGTTAGTCGTCATCTCTTTAGCGTATTGGCTGACCGACAATTAATGCGATTAAATCTGAGTATCTTTACACTGCATGCTATTTTGATGGCGAGTTTTGTTGCATTGCCATTGGTTATGGAACATGCAGGATTTCTGCGTTCTGAACAATGGAAGGTTTACCTGTGCACGATGTTGACTTCGTTTATCGCAGTGATTCCTTTCATTATTTATGCTGAAAAGAAACGTCGGATTAAACAGATATTTGTCGG
>QKFI01000097.1 GCA_003251455.1 Tolumonas sp. | reverse complement strand
GTCGGGCAGGAAACTGAAGTGATCGTTGATGTACGGCTCTTCTGCACAACGCGCAAATCATTGGCGGAACAAGTTCGCAAAGGATTATTCCGAGAAGATCTGTTCTTCAGACTGAATGTTTTAACGTTGGAAATGCCGCCACTCAGACATCGCTTGGCAGATATTATGCCGCTTGCTCAGCAATTCTGTAGTCGCATTTCTGAAGAGCTACAACGCAGCCGACCACGCTTTTCCAGAACAATGACCGAGTTTCTGACGAGTTATCCTTGGCCTGGCAATGTTCGACAATTAAAAAACGCATTATATCAAGCGCTGACATTACTGGAGGGCGATGAGCTTACGCCAGATATGTTGCGTCTGCCATTAATGGATATGCACGAATCAACTGCGGAACAGTGGTTTGAAGGTTCACTTCCTGAGGCGACAAAACGATTTGAGCGTTTAATGCTGGAACGACTCTATCCGCTCTATCCATCAAGTCGTCAGTTAGCGCAACGACTGGGGATTTCGCATACAGCCGTTGCAAATAAATTACGTGAATATGGTCTGACAAAATCAGATTAATCGTTTATTGGTTCTCTTGAAGATATTGTGGAACCGGAATGGAAATTTGAGTGGTGTTCTGGCCATCATCTTTGAGATACCACACGTGACTATCCCAATCGCCCAGCACGATGCGTTGACCAGTCTGCATGTTCGGTAGTGAAACTTCATGGATAGCTGGTCGATGTATGTGCCCGTGAATCATTAGTGTTGTTTGATACTGATTAAACATCGATTCAACAGCCGATGGTGTCACATCCATGATGTGCAGGCTTTTTTGTTGTTTAACTGCTTTACTGCCCCGACGGATTTTTTCTGCGATGCGAATACGACGGGCGAGCGGTAATTTTAAAAATATCCATCGCAGCCATCTCCATTGGGTAATTTTACGTAAGAGCTGGTAACCATGATCTTCAGTACACAACAAATCACCGTGTAATAACAACGCTTGCTGACCCGCAACAGTGGTTTGATAGATCTCTGGCAACAAGGTGCAGCCACTTTCCTTTGCAAAAAGATGCCCGATCATAAAATCACGATTGCCATGAATAAAAAATGTCTGGCAACCGGCATCCGCCAACGTTCTTAAAGCTTTTGATATTTCTTGCTGCAAAGGAGATTGTTCATCATCACCGATCCAGAATTCAAAGAGATCGCCCAAGATGAACAGCTTGTTTGCGTTTAGGGCTTCAGTATGAAGAAAACGAAGAAATGCCTGAGTTAAATCAGGGCGTTGTTCACTGAGATGAAGGTCAGAAATAAAGAGTTGGGTCATCCGGTACACAAAGGCCATATCACTTGCGCAATATGGCCCCATCTAAGAAATTCAGGAATTATTCAGAAATAGTAACGTTTTCGATGATCACGTCTTCTTTCGGTACATCCTGATGCATGCCGTAACGACCTGTTTTCACGCCTTTGATTTTGTTCACAACGTCCATTCCGTCAGTTACCTGACCGAATACGCAGTAGCCCCATCCCTGCATGGATTCAGATTTGAAGTCCAGGAAGGTGTTATCAGAAACGTTAATGAAGAACTGTGCAGACGCTGAATGAGGTTCCATAGTACGCGCCATTGCGATGGTACCGGTTTTGTTTGATACGCCGTTGTTCGCTTCGTTTTTGATTGGCTCACGAGTATCTTTTTCTTCGAAACCAGCATGAATCATGAAGCCGTCAATAACACGGTGGAAAATAGTGCCATTGTAGTGGCCATCACGGCAGTATTGCAGGAAGTTAGCAGCAGTCACAGGTGCTTTATCTTGAAACAGTTCCAGCGTGATGTCGCCAAAATTAGTGTGCAGAGTAATAGCCATTTCAATATCTCTCAGATTGATTATCAAATGAATTCTAGCTGATAGGGAGAAGACACAAAAGTCTTTCCCGCTTTTGCAGGGGTGCAATCTGTCATTCTCTTCTTTAGAATAGCCTCAGAATTTTTATTAACGGTGACAATATGCTGAAGATTTACAACACACTGACACGTCAGAAAGAAGAGTTTAAGCCAATCCACCCGGGAAAAGTGGGGATGTATGTCTGTGGTGTTACCATCTATGATCTTTGTCATATCGGACACGGACGTACCTTTGTTGCCTTTGACGTTGTTGTGCGTTACTTGCGTTATCTGGGTTATGACGTGACCTTTGTTCGTAACATCACGGACGTTGACGATAAAATTATCAAACGCGCGGCAGAAAATGCGGAAAGCTGTGAAACATTAACCGAACGCTTGATTGGTGATATGCATGCGGACTTCGATGCGCTGAATTTACAACGTCCGGACATTGAACCGCGCGCGACACAGCATATCGGTGAAATTATTACGTTGGTTCAGAGCCTGCTTGATCAAGGTCATGCATATGTCGCTGACAGTGGTGATGTCCTGTTCTCAATTGACAGCTTCCCTGAATATGGTCGTTTATCTGGCCAGGACTTAGATCAGTTACAAGCTGGCGCGCGTGTTTCTGTTGAAGAAAGCAAACGTAACCCGCTGGATTTCGTTTTATGGAAAATGTCAAAACCTGGTGAGCCAATGTGGGATTCACCATGGGGTGCAGGCCGTCCTGGCTGGCATATCGAATGTTCTGCAATGAACTCCAAACATCTGGGGCATCATTTTGATATTCATGGCGGTGGTTCTGATTTGCAGTTCCCGCATCATGAAAACGAAATTGCACAGAGTTGCTGCGCGCACCATACCCCGTATGTAAATACCTGGATGCACTCAGGCATGGTGATGGTAGATGAAGAAAAAATGTCTAAATCATTAGGCAACTTCTTCACCATTCGCGATGTATTGAAAGTTTATGATGCTGAAACTGTACGTTACTTCCTGATGTCAGGTCATTATCGTAGCCCGCTGAATTATTCTGACGTGAATCTGCAGCAGGCGCGTGCGTCGCTGGAACGTTTATATACATCACTGCGTGGTGTTGCGGATGGTGAAGAAAATGCTGCTTTAGCTGAACCATTTGTCACTCGTTTTAATAACGCGATGGATGATGACTTCAACACACCAGAAGCCTACTCCGCACTGTTTGACTTAGCGCGTGATCTAAACCGTGTAAAACAGGAGTCTGAAGCGAATGCGATTGCTTTGGCGGCAACTTTACGTCGTTTAGGCGGTGTTTTGGGTATTCTGCAACAACAACCAGAACTGTTTCTGCAATCTGGTGCTGGTGGTGAATCAGATGATGTCGCAGAAATTGAAGCGTTGATCAAAACCCGTAACGATGCGCGAGCTTCGAAAAACTGGGCTTTGGCCGATGAAGCCCGTAACAAATTAACCGAGATGGGGATTGTTTTAGAAGACGGCCCACAGGGTACAACCTGGCGCCGTAAAGGTTAATCCTGATCCCATCGATAAAACCGCCGTTTGGCGGTTTTATTCTTTCTGAACCACCATGTGGTATCTTTCCAGCAATTCTTTATAGGCAGGCGTTTTTCTGACCTTATTGAGCGCGTCCTGATATTTTTGAATGATGTTGTCATCGATGTTTTTATTGAACGCATAACAGTCTTGCTGTTCATATAGTTTTCGAATGATTGGATAGTGAATTGGCTCCATCCCCAGATATTGCATACTTGTATACGCTACGGTGCTGTAGGTTGCGATGACATCCACTTTATTTCG
>QKFI01000295.1 GCA_003251455.1 Tolumonas sp. | reverse complement strand
ATTGCCTAATTTGAGTGGGTCAGGCAACTTTTGGTTGCGGACTTCACACACTAAATCGAAGATTTCCTTAGCCGAACAGTCTGCAGATAGTTGTTTTAACGGACCATATTCGAGCAATGGTTGCCAGTGTTTGTTGAGACGAATGCCAACCGCAGTAATAATTACTTTATCCAACAGTTCGTGTTTAAAAATACTATCCCGATAACCAAACCGACACTGTTCAGCAGTGAATCGTTGCAACTGCTGGCTTTCAATATTCCAAACATCAACATATTCACAAAACAAACAGAATTCTTTGCCATAGGCGCCAATATTCTGAACCGGTGCAGCACCAACCGTACCAGGAATAAGGGCCAGATTTTCAAGCCCTGGCATGTTGTGCGCTAATGTCCATGTCACCAACTCATGCCAGTTTTCACCTGCTGCAACGTGTAATCGCCAAGCATCAGTTGTTTCTTCAACCGATTTTCCTTTCAGTCGATTGATAACGACGCATCCATCATAGTTTTCAGTGAAAAGGATGTTACTGCCTTCGCCAATGACCAAGAATTTCTGTTTATTATTTATTTGTAACGCACTTATTGCTGCCAGCTGTTCCTCTCGCTCAAGAACAACGCCATGTTGGGCAAAAGCTTTAAGTCCGAAGGTATTGTACGGTTGTAAATTAAACTCACATTCAGCGTTCATATTGAAAAATTCACCGGACTGAAAACAAAGCGGCACATGATAGTGCCGCTTATGCAGGAAGGATTTTAGAATCCGCGTCGACCAAAGCCGCTAGGTGGTAACATATTTTTCATGCTACCCATCATTTTGCGTAAACCACCCTTACCGGCCATTTTCTTCATCATTTTTTGCATCTGATCGAATTGTTTCAGAAGACGGTTTACGTCCTGAATTTCCACACCAGAGCCCATCGCGATACGACGTTTACGCGAACCTTTGATAATATCCGGATTACGGCGCTCGGCTGGCGTCATGGAACTAATCATGGCTTCCATTCTTACGGTAATCTTATCGTCGATTTTATCTTTAACGTTCTCAGGCAAACCGGAGGCGCCAGGAAGCTTATCCAACATTCCCATCATGCCGCCCATGTTGCGCATCTGGACTAATTGCTCACGAAAATCTTCAAGGTCAAAACCTTTCCCTTTCTGAACTTTCTGTGCCAGTTTCTGGGCTTTATCTTTATCAACCGTCCGCTCCATTTCTTCAATCAGAGACAGGACATCGCCCATACCTAAAATACGGGAGGCGATACGATCAGGATAGAAAGGCTCCAGCGCATCAGTTTTTTCACCCATACCGATAAACTTAATTGGTTTACCCGTAATATGGCGGACAGACAGTGCAGCACCACCACGCGCATCACCATCAGCTTTCGTCAGGATCACACCGGTCAACGGTAATGCGTCGTTGAACGCTTTTGCTGTATTTGCAGCATCCTGCCCCGTCATTGCATCAACAACGAATAATGTTTCAATAGGGTCCAGTTGTTTGTGTAACTCCTGGATCTCAACCATCATTTCATTGTCGACATGCAGACGACCCGCTGTATCGACAATCAGAACGTCATAATAACCTTTACGAGCCTGATCAACGGCATTTGCAGCGATGACTGATGGTTTTTGCTCTGCAGAACTTGGCACAAAATCGACACCGATATCATTTGCCAAAGTCTCTAATTGCTTGATCGCCGCAGGGCGATATACGTCGGCAGATACGACCAATACTTTCTTCTTGTGTCTCTCTTTCAGAAATTTCGCAAGTTTTCCGACCGAGGTCGTTTTACCAGCACCTTGCAGACCGGCCATTAAAACAATCGCCGGCGGCTGGGTCGCAAGATTCAAGCTCTCATTGATTTCACCCATAACGGCAATCAATTCTGATTGCACAATCTTGATGAATGCTTGCCCTGGGCTCAGGCTTTTATTGACTTCCTGACCGATAGCCCGCTCTTTGATGCGATTAACAAATTCC
>QKFI01000069.1 GCA_003251455.1 Tolumonas sp. | reverse complement strand
CAGTGATTGTTTTTTATCCAATTTTTTTAGGTTTCAATATGCCTTTAAAAAACACTTATATTTCAGCTAATTAAAAGAAATGAAAATTTTCACTGTTACAGTTTTGTTAAAATTTGTGTTTGACATCAAAAGATGTATTTGTAAGGGTTTATTTAATCAATCGTTCAATTAAAAAAATTCTATGCCAAAACTTGGAATGCCAGAAATCAGACGACCACAACTCATCAACGCGACCATGTCGGTTATCGACGATGTCGGTTTATCAGGGGCTAGTGTGTCGTTAATAAGCAAGAAAGCAGGTGTCTCTACAGGCATTATCAATCACTACTTCGGTGGTAAACATGGCTTGCTCGAAGCGACGATGAGAACTGTGTTGCGTCAGCTGGGGTCGATTGTGAAAAACAAATTGCGGGAAATTCCAGACGATCAGGTCTGTGCTCGGATCCTGGCAATCGTTGAAGGCAATTTCGATCGGCAGCAGATGGAAAGCAAATACGCAAAAACTTGGTTGGCATTTTGGGCGCAGTCAATGCACGACCCGGTTCTCTACCGAATACAGCGAGTCAACGCATGCCGTCTGGTTTCCCATTTAACGATTGAGTTAAAAAAAATCAGACCGCACGCAGAAGCGAAATACATCGCAGAAACCATCGCAGCCCTGATTGATGGAATTTGGCTTCGAGGTGCGTTATCGCCAAATGGAATTAACCCTGAACTGGCTTGCCAGCAGGTTAGACAGTACCTGGAGAAGCAACTGAACTGAGACATCGTCTCAACCAGACCAGTCACCAATAAAGGAGTTATTGATGAAACAGGTTCATCTTTATGTTCACGGGGAACACAAGCAAGCGACATCAGGCATTCAGTTTCAAACGATTAACCCTGCAACAGGGGAAGTGCTTGCAATGGTTGATCAGGCTTCAGAAAGTGATGTGAATGCTGCTGTCGCTTCAGCAAAAGCAGGTTTTGAAATCTGGTCACAAATGTCAGCGCTCGAGCGTAGCCGCATTCTACTCAACGCTGTCGCCCTGTTACGCAAATATAACGATGAATTAGCAGCCCTTGAAGTGCTGGATACTGGTAAACCGATTCAGGAAGCATCAGTTGTCGATATCGCAACCGGCGCCGATGTGATTGAGTATTTCGCCAATCTGGCGCCTTCTCGCCACGGCATCCAGCAACCGTTAAGCCATTCTGCATTTTTCTATACCCGAGAAGAACCGTTAGGCGTTTGTGCTGGTATTGGTGCCTGGAACTATCCAATCCAGATCGCCATGTGGAAAGCAGCTCCCGCTCTGGCTGCAGGCAACAGCATGATATTCAAGCCATCGGAAGAAACGCCACTGACAGCCATGCGTCTGGCAGAAATATTCACTGAAGCAGGCTTACCTGCAGGTGTTTTCAATGTCGTGCAGGGTAACTATCAGGTTGGACAATATCTGTCCCGCCATCCTGAAATTGAAAAAGTATCCTTTACCGGCGAAAGCAATACCGGCCGAAAAGTGATGGCAGACAGTGCTGCAACCCTAAAACATGTCACGATGGAACTCGGCGGAAAATCACCACTGGTGATCTTCGATGACTGCGACATCGAACGCGCAGTCTCTGGTGCCATGCTTGCAAACTTTTACACACAAGGTGAAGTTTGCACAAACGGCACTCGCGTCTTTGTACACGCTTCCATTTACGATGCATTCCTGACTGAGCTCAAACGTCGTACAGAATTACTGGTCGTAGGTGATCCACTTTCACCTGAGACACAAATCGGTGCCTTGATCTCTGAAAAACACATGAAGAAGGTGCTTTCTTATATCAATCAGGCGCAATCGGCTGGCGCGCGATTACTCACAGGCGGCACTCGTGTCACCACGCAAGCACTGGAAGCGGGTTTCTTTGTCAAACCAACCGTCTTTGCAGACTGTACCGATGATATGCCGAATGTCCGGGATGAAATTTTCGGACCGGTCATGTCCGTCCTCAAATT
>QKFI01000392.1 GCA_003251455.1 Tolumonas sp. | reverse complement strand
AGCGATGGCCCAGCAGCGAAAGCAGGCTTACAGCGTGGTGACGTTCTCATCAAGATTAATGACAAACCGATCAATAACGTACGGGATGCGATGGATGTGATTGCTGAAATGCCTCCGGGAACAGCCGCGAAATTTACGGTATTAAGAAATGGTAAACAACAAACACATACCGTGATTGTCGAAGAAGATGTTCGTTTTAATCAAACATCCAATCCACTAACCTGACGCAACAAACCCTCAAACATTTGGATTCGTTGGTGTTGCCATAAAGAAGTCCTCTTTATGTCAACCTATTTCAGGACGAGACAATTATCAATAAAAAGGCATCCAAATCGGATGCCTTTTTCATGAAATCAACACCGACTATTCGGCTTTGATTCGTTCAATTTTTCCGCCTAATGCGCTGAGTTTGCCTTCGATATTTTCATATCCACGATCGATATGATAAATACGATCAACAATAGTGGTACCTTCAGCAACAAATCCAGCCAATACAAGGCTTGCAGAGGCTCGTAAATCGGTAGCCATGACCTGCGCACCGGAGAAATGTTCTACGCCATGGCAAATCACTGTATTGCTTTCAATTTCTGCACGACCACCCATACGAATGAGCTCAGGGATATGCATAAAACGATTTTCAAAAATCGTTTCTGTGATCACACCGGTCCCTTCCGCACACATATTTAGCAAACTGAATTGCGCCTGCATATCAGTTGGAAAGCCTGGATGAGGAGCAGTTCTGATATTGACAGCTTTTGGTCGACGCCCCTGCATGTCCAGACTAATCCAATCATCTCCAGTCTGAATACTGGCGCCAGCTTCAGTCAGTTTCGCTAATACAGCATCCAGTGTGTCAGGGCGCGTATTGCGACAGGTGATCTTGCCGCCAGTCACTGCAGCAGCAATTAAGAAAGTACCGGTTTCAATACGGTCAGGAAGTACCTGATAAACACCACCACCTAAACGCTCAACACCTTCAATCGTGATTTTATCTGAGCCAGCACCGGTAATTTTTGCACCCAGCGTATTCAGGAAGTTCGCGGTATCAACAATTTCCGGTTCCCGTGCTGCATTTTCGATGACGGTCGTACCTTCTGCCAACGTTGCTGCACTCATGATCGTCACGGTTGCACCAACACTGACTTTATCCATCACAATGTGAGCAGCTTTCAGTCGCCCTTCGACAGAAGCTTTGACATACCCTTCATCAAGAACGATCTTAGCGCCCAGCTGCTCCAAACCATGAATATGCAAATCCACGGGACGAGCACCAATCGCGCATCCGCCCGGTAATGAGACCTGACCTTGCCCAAAACGAGCTACCAGCGGTCCCAGCGCCCAAATAGAAGCGCGCATGGTTTTCACTAACTCATAAGGGGCACAATAGACATTCACCGGACCAGCATCGACATGAACAGAGCCATTGCGCTCTACTCGAGCACCAAGCTGACTCAACAACTTCATCGTTGTATCAATGTCACGCAATTTGGGAACGTTTTGAATTTCTACCGGCTCTTCAGCCAATAAAGCAGCAAACAGAATAGGTAAGGCAGCGTTTTTGGCGCCAGAAATAATAACCTCACCAGTGAGCTGGGCAGGACCCTGCACACGAAATTTATCCATAATGACGATTTCTCTACATTTAGACTTTAAAGCGCGCTCAGCCGCGCGAACTTAAAAACCGTTCAGTTTACGGTGACGTTCCCACTCTTCAGGGGTAAACGCTTTGATGCTCAGTGCGTGGATGGCATTACTGGCAATATGATCCATAAGAGGAGCATAAATTGTTTGTTGCTTTTTAACCCGGTTCATTCCGGCGAATAACGGGGCAACAGCGGTCACCTGAAAATGAAAATGACCGTTTTCTCCCTGTACAATTAATTCGTCCAGCGCGAGAGCGGCTCGAAGAATACTCTCAATCTCGGTTGGATGCATAATACTTTCTCACAGTTATTTTGATATCAAATTAAACAGGGGTTCGACGCCATATAATGCAATAAGCTGGCAGAACTCGGAGCTGCCACCCAGTATCGATAAACGATCATTTCTGGCATGACAAGCTTGAGCCCATTTTACCAAAAAAGCGATGCCTGCCGAGTCGATTTTTCCTATTTCATTAACATTTATTTCATGTTGCTGAAACAAATCATCCCGCTCACTCCATAATTGGCTTACTCGAGCAGCATCCAAATTCCCAGTCAGTTTCATCACTAACTTCCTACAAAAGTAGCAGGTTTTTTATTATGTTCTTCAAGCATCTGACTGACACTATCAATGCCTTTTTGACGAATAGCACCGCCTAACTCAGATTGTTTTGAAGCAAGGAGGCTGATCCCTTCAGCAACCATATCGAATACGCGCCATTCACCTGTTTTGCTATTTTTCCGAAGCTGAAAAATCACATTGATATCAGGCTTACCGCTTTCAACTACATCCACTTTGACCGACACTTCTTTTTGGTCTGCTGGCATTGCGCCTTGTTCAACCTGTATCGTTTGTTTGTTGTATTTGCCAAGCGCATCCGCATACGTTGCCACAATGTAATCGGTAAATGCATTCACAAAACGGTCCCGCTGCTCAGGTGTTGTATTTCTCAGTTCCTTTCCAATCACTTTGTACGCAGCAAAACGATTATCCACATATGGCAGTAATTCTTCGCGAACAATCGTCCGAAGATAATTCGGATCTGTTTTCACTTTATCTGTTTCATGTTCCAGACGCGAAAACGTATTAGTTGCCGCATCTTTTACTAATGCATAAGGATCATGCATGTTAATTGCGAACGCTGGGATGGCAACCATCACCAGTAAAATAGCAAGTGTGCGTTTAAACCAATTCAACATTGAGTGCCCCTCACGACATAAAAGACAAAATTAGTTAGTTGCCTGTGTTTTATCGTCTTTCTTATTACTATTGCCACTCGCTTGGCCGTAGAGAAACTTGCCAATCAAGTCTTCTAAGACCAGCGCTGATTTTGTATCGGTAATGGTATCCCCGTTTTTGAGGAGTTCAGTTCCCATCGACTCATCATAAAATCCTGGTGTAATACCAATATATTGCTCACCCAATAAACCAGAGGTCAGAATAGATGCAGTACTGGTATCAGACAGTTCGTTATATTTGTCCTCGATTTGCAACTTAACCTTTGGCGTGAAAGTCTTCGCATCAATCGAAATATCAGACACTCGACCGATGACAACGCCACCTACTTTCACAGGAGCTCTGACTTTCAAACTTCCAATATTGTCAAAGCTAGCATAGACAGCGTAAGTATCCCCTTGCCCTGCAAACGTTAATCCTGCAACTTTTAGTGCCAACATGACTCCAGCAAAAATGCCAGCTAACATGAAACAGCCAACCAAAAACTCAATCTTACTGAACTTCATTCCAATCACCTGAACATGACCGCAGTCATAATAAAATCTAATCCCAACACCAGTAATGAGGCATGTACAACTGTACGTGTTGTTGCCTGACTGATCCCCGCTGCGGTCGGCACACTATCGTACCCATTAAACAAGGCAACCCAGGTAACCACCAACGCAAATGCAATCGCTTTTAATAAGCCTTGGAAAATG
>QKFI01000042.1 GCA_003251455.1 Tolumonas sp. | reverse complement strand
GGATATTTACTCAGGAACTCAATGACAGAGAGGGCTTTCGCCAACGATTTCACTTGTTCACTCATAGGCACTACTTACCGAAAAGGGTTAATGTTTGAGGAAATTGCCGATTATACAGTGAATTTGAAATATGAAGTTGATAGAAGAAAACCCCTCCTCTGTGAGAAGGGGCTCGTTCTGATTACTTAGATGCTGCCTGAATGTCTTTGATGATCTGATCACCATTTTCTTGGATGAATGTATCCCAGACAGGTTTTACCGCAGCTTGGAAGGCTGCAGTATCAACGTCTTTGTTGACTTTCATACCATGAGATTCAAGTTCCGCAATCATCTTATCTTCACTTTCAATACTCATTTTACGTTGTCTTTGAACCGCTTCATTTGCTACATCTGTAATAATTTTCTGTTCATCAGCAGATAGCTTATTGAACTTTTTCAGGTTCATTGTCAGCGCCAGCGCTGAGTAGGCGTGTTGAGTCATACTCAAATATTTCTGTACTTCATAGAATTTGAATGACAGCGTGACGCCGATCGGGTGGTCCTGCGCATCAACAACACCTGTTTCCAGTGCAGTATAAAGTTCAGCAACCGGGATCTGTTGTGGGTTTGCTTTCAGCAGATTGAACATGTCATTCAGTGATTTTGCGTTGTTGACGCGCATCCGTAATCCTTCAACATCTTTTGGTTCACGGATTGGATTGCGACTGTTCGTCATGTTACGGAAGCCGTTTTCAGGATAACCCAGCCCTTTCAGGCCATATTGTTCCATATCTTTGAACACGCCTTGCCCAACAGTCCCATCCAGCACTTTATAAGCAGTCTGGCGATCCGGGAAAATAAAAGGCAACGAGAGAGCGGCTGATTTTGGCAGCAAACCAGAGTAGTTATTGATACCGACCATTGAAATATCAATGATGCCAGAACGGGTACCATCGATCATTTGCTTGTCGTTACCCAATTGACCAGATGGGAAAATGTTTACTTTGATATCACCATGGGTACGCGCTTCAACTTCTTTTTTGAAAAACAGCGACATGTCTTGCTGTAAATCTGACTCAGGTGCAGCATGAGCGAGTTTCAGCGTTGTCGCATAGCTTGAAGTTGCAAACGCCAGGGCAGAAATGAAACTGACAGTTTTGACTAGATTTTTCATACTGTTGCTCCGTTGTGTGTAGTATTAACCGATAATAAAGTTCATCGGGATCGTTATAATTTGAGGGAAAATAACAAACAGAATCAGCAATCCAACATAAGCCAGAATGAAGGGTAAAACGCCTCTCACTGCGGCAGACATCGGAACTCTTGCTACACCACAGACAACGTTCAGCACGGTGCCGACCGGTGGTGTAATCAAGCCAATTGAGCAGTTAATAACAAACATCAGACCGAAATAGGTTTGGTCGATCCCGGCCATATTGACGACAGGCATGAGCAGTGGCACCAGAATCAGTACGGTTGGGCTTAAATCCATCACCATGCCGACACATAAAACCAACACCATAATGACGCCCATTAACAAGCGAGGGCTGTCAACAAGCGGACCTAACAACTCAGCCAACTGTTGCGGTAATTGTGCAACGGTGATCAACCAGGCTGCGACCATGGCACATCCGACTAGGAACATGACCATTGCCGTTGAACGACCAGCGTTCAGTAATATTTTGTAGAATTTACGTGGTGTCAGTTCCCGATAAATCACACTAGAAATCAGGATTGCATATACAGCGGCAACAACGGCTGCCTCTGTTGGTGTGAAGACACCGAAGCGGATCCCGCCAATGATGATGATTGGTAGTAAAAGTGCCCAGAAACCTTCTTTTAACGCGGCACGTTTTTCTGTTTTTGATGCTTTAGGGCTTGTTTCCAAAGGTTCGCGACGAACTAGGAAAGACCACATGAACATCAGCGTCATACCCATGATCAAACCAGGAACGATGCCGCCTAAGAACAGGTTTTTAATCGAAATTCCACCGGCAACACCAACCAGAATCAAAGGTAATGAAGGCGGAATAACGGGTGCGATAATC
>QKFI01000127.1 GCA_003251455.1 Tolumonas sp. | reverse complement strand
TAATCCTGAAAAATCTCTCGCATCAATGGGTGTCTATGTATTTGATGCGGATTATCTCTATCAATTGTTAGAGGAAGATCAGGAAGATGATGATTCCCGCCGCGATTTCGGTATGGATATTATTCCGAAAGTCGTAGGGCAAGGCGTTGCATACGCGCATCCATTCAGCATGTCTTGTGTGGGATGTAAGGATCATGAAGATGATGATTCTCAATGTTATTGGCGTGATGTTGGGACGGTTGATTCTTTCTGGGAAGCGAATATGGACCTTGCGTCTGTTGTCCCTGAATTAGATGTTTATGATGAACGTTGGCCGATCTGGACCAATCAGCGGCAGTTACCGCCAGCCAAATTTGTGCAAGATTTTAATGGTCAGTCAGGTAGTACGTTAAATTCGGTTATTTCTGGCGGATGTATTGTCAGCGGTTCAATTATTCATAATTCGGTACTGTTCTCGGGCGTTCGGGTACATTCTGGTTGTACCTTGGACGGCGCTGTCATTTTCCCTGATGTATCCATCGGGCGCGGTGCTCGCTTAAGAAAAGTCATTGTCGATAAACATTGTCATATTCCACCAGGAACCATTATTGGTGAGAATCCAGCAGAAGATGCACGTCGGTTCTATCGTAGTGAAAATGGTGTGGTGTTGGTGACGCGTTCCATGTTGAAAAACTTATATGATGAATAACTACCAGTAAAAACTGGTTAGCAGATAAAACAAAGGCTGATTAATTCAGCCTTTGTTTTAACGATAAATTTGCGGTTAAGAATTATTTAACCTGCTGGTTCACTTGAGCAATCTGAGGTGCTTGTTTATGTGGTGCATGAGGGTGCCATCCCATAATGACCATCAATACCGCAAAACCAAGTGCATAGCTGAGTGTGACATGCCATCCTTTTTTAAGCCATGAACTAACTGAACGTGCTTCAGGATACATGCTGGAGATAGCAACACCGGCAGATGAACCAAACCATAACATTGAACCACCGAAACCGACGGCATAAGCTAGCACACCCCAATCATAACCACCCTGCTCAAGACACAGTTTAGTTAACGGAATATTATCAAAAACTGCTGATACGAAACCCAAGGAAAAGGCTGTTGTCCATGATGCTGCTGGTAGTTCATCGACAGGCATTAATGAAGCACATGTAACCAGTGAGACTAAAAACACAGTGCCGGAGAATGCATGTTTAATTTCTTCCCATGGTGTTTTTACGAAGAAAGAACCAACAATAATCGCAATCCAAACACCTAACGCAGGGAAGTCGAATGAATAGTTCGCAATAATTGCAGCAATCAAAATGAGCCCAACAACACTTAGGCGATTAAACTCAATGCGGATACCTGGAGCAGGATCTTTGATGATTCGCTGGTGACGATCCTGCTGAATCGCACCAATATAGCCGCAGACGATTAAGGAAGTAATAGCTGCCACATAAGCGTGAATAACATTTAATGGGTTAACACCATCAATCCACATCAATGTTGTGGTGGTGTCACCGACGACTGAACCCGCTCCACCTGCATTACTTGCAGCAACAATCGCCGCAATATAACCGATATGAACTTTTCCTTTGAAGACGGCGTGTGCGATAGCACCACCAATCATGGCTGCAGCGATGTTATCAAGGAAGGCAGAGATAATGAAAACCAATACTAAGAGTACGAATCCACCTTTCCAGTCATCAGGTAAATAGCGAGGCAAAATATCGGGTATTTTTGATAATTCAAAATGCTTTGCCAAAATGCCGAATCCGAACAGCAAACCGATCAAATTCAACAAAATGCGCCATTCACCTTCTTTCGTTGCAGAACCAATAATATGTTCAACGAACGAAAAATCTGGCAGAAAGAAATACTTAGTACACAAGATTGCGACTAATCCTGTGAGGGCTACCCACATTGTAATATGGTGAAATAGCGCAACACATAAGAGTGTACAAGCAAATAAAATAAACTCGATACGAACACCACCTATTTGTGGTGTTTGATACATATCATTTGCGAGGGTAATTTGAGGGATAAAGA
>QKFI01000281.1 GCA_003251455.1 Tolumonas sp. | reverse complement strand
TCAGAACTGCGAAAAGTTGGCTATCGGTTACAGAATGGCAACCTGGAGCGACTGAGCTGGAATTATCCGGACACAGCGCCGGGTGCGGATGTGCAAAAAACGACGCTGCTGACACGGATCACTGCTTTCAAGGTGCGCTTTTATCTGAAAGGGCAGTGGGTAACGCATTGGACAGATACGCAGACATTACCGGCAGCGATCGAGTTCAGTCTGACGCTTGCTGATTATGCCGAGATCCACCGTCGGTTTCTGGTTGCCAATGGAGCAACCAGCTAATGGCGCGCTCACAACAGGGCATGGCATTGCTGGTCGTGTTATTGCTATTGGCGGTGATGGTGATCCTCGCTACGGGCATGACTTCCCGGTACCGACTGTTGTGGCAACGCACCCAGAATCAACAGGTATATGCACAGCAGCACTGGTATCTGAAAGGCGCCGAGTCGTTTGTCGCACGCGTGCTTGATCAGGATATCAGTGATTCACCGGATAAAACCTCCCGAGCTCAGTTCTGGGCATCCGAGAGCAAGGTTTTTCCGGTCGAGGATTCAACGCTGACCGGGTATATCCGCGATGAACAGGCTTGTTTTAACTTAAATAGTCTCAGTCTGCATGATGAATCAGCGCCGAGTGTGATGGCCATTTATAACGGTAATGTGTTTAAGCAGTTGTTGCTGTCGCTGAATGTCGATGAACTTCAGGCAGAACAAATCACCGCCGGGATCGAAGACTGGCTCGATACCAACACGGTAAGTCATGTATACGGTGGGGAAGATAATGTCTATCAGGCGATACAACCGCCATATCTGCCGGCGAACCATCTGATGCAGGATGTCAGTGAACTCCGTATGGTGCGGGGGATCGGTAGTGAGATTTATCAGCGGTTACTGCCGTATGTGTGTGTGTTGCCTAGTACGACGTTGCAGGTTGATATCAACACGTTGCTGCCAACACAGGCGAAGCTGGTGGCGGCGTTGTTTCTGGATTCGGTCAGTGAGGATACCGCACGTTCGGTGCTTGAGTCTCGTCCCCGGGAGGGATGGGATACTGTCGCTGATTTTCTATCGCAGGATGTATTGGCTGAGACGGCAAATGTGGGTGATTCCATTGATAAGGCGTTAAGTGTGAATAGTTATTATTTTTCCAGCTGGTTAACCGTGCAAACGGAAGAACAAAAGACCTTGCTGGTCAGTTTGTTTTACCGACAGGGCAATAACAAAGTTGCAGTCATCCGACGGCATTTTGGAGAGGTGTGGTGAGCGAAAAAGTATTAGTTCGTCTGGGCAGTCAGTATGAAGAGACCATTCATTGGCTGGTGTTTTCCTCCGTTGATCACAGCGTAAAAGCCAGTGGTGTGTTACCGCATGCGGGTGAACTGAAGGCATTGGCCAACTGGTGTGCAACCCGGCCTTTAATGGTACTGGTGCCGGGCTGTGATTTTATTTTCCGGCAGGCCAGTTTCCCCGGTCGTTTAAGCCCTTCAGCCCTGCAGGCCTTGCCTTTTTTATTGGAGGAATCGATTGCCACCGAGCCGGGATCGCTTCATGTCTCTGTTTTAGCGAAACAGCAATCGACGCTTAGTTTATGCGCGGTTGACAAACAGCAGATGCACAACTGGCTTGGCTGGTTAAACGAGAGTGACTTGATCGCAGCCGAGATGTTTCCGGATGTTCTGGCATTACCGATGGCAACCGCTCCGGACTGGCACGCCATGCAATTGGGTGAACAATGGTTATTCCGGTTCAATCAAACCGGGGGGGCGGTGGTCGATAGCGTATTACTCCCGGACTGGTTATCCGGACATTCGCAATTACCCGTGATCCACAGTCTGACGACATTACCGGATGCGCCTGTCGGGGAGTGGCGGGCTGAGTTGCATGATTTTCCGCTGGCATTACTGGCGGGCCATCTGCCGGAGAAACGATATTCACTCTTGAATGGCCTGTTTGCAGCGCCGAAGAAACCAACATGGTTGTCCGGGCGCTGGTTACAACCTGCGTTATTGATGCTGGGCTGGCTTTTGTTAGTCGGGATCGGGCAGGGCATTGAAATCTATCAGCACAGCAGGACATTGCAGCAATTACAGGACCAGATGCGTATTGTGTATCGACAGACGTTTCCGCGCGAAAAACGCATTATCAATCCTTATGTACAGTTTAAACAGCATGTAGGCGATGTGACTGATCCGGTTGAAGCAGAAGGATTTTTATCTGTATTGGGTGCATTTAGTGAAGGGTTTCGGGCGCAGTCAGCCTGTCAGGTGAAGTCCGTTCGATTCGAACAGAATGCCCTTCGTTTAACGGTACGGTTAACCGGCCGCTCTTTTGCCGAACTGCAGGCGCTGAAGGATGCGATCCCGACGATCTATCCGACGGAGTTAAACAATATGATGGAGCAACACGGTACGGTCGAAGGCACGTTGATTGTCCGGGGGAAAGTATGATGACTGGGTGGCGGGATCTTCAGGTCCGGGAACAGATGTTGCTGATCGGTGCGGGCATCTTGATTTTATGTACGCTGCTCTATCGGCAATGTTGGATGCCTTTTCAGCAGTACCGTCAGACGACGGCACATCAAATTACGCAGGCTGAAACCCAGTTAAGCTGGATGCAGCAACACGCCCCGCTGTTTCAGCAGACACAACACGCAAAACTGACGGTAAACCGTAGTTTGTCAGTGGCTGAAGTCGTCAGCCAGACTGGAAAAACACGTCAACTAGGTATTCAACGGATTGAACCGCAAGCGGGACTGGTACAGGTTTATTTTGACGGCGAACAACGGTTTGACTGGATACTCGCGTGGTTGCAGCAATTACAACAGGATTTTGGGGTTGAGGCGGTCACGGTAGAACTTGAAGCCGGCAGCCCGGGTTTTGTGCGTGTAAAACAATTGCGTGTCGGTCGCGGAGAGAGCCAATGAACATCAGAAGAATCATCCAGCGACTGAAATGGCCGATGCTATTTTGTACATCCTATCTCTTTTTTTTGTTGTACCAGCTACCTGCAGCTGTCGTTCTTTCTTTTGTTCCACTCCCTAAAATGGTTGCAATAGAGGGGGTCACAGGCACTCTTTGGCAGGGCACGCTGAACACGATCCGCTGGCAGCAAATCGAATTGGCACATGTCGGCTGGTCTTTCCAGTGGTGGTCGTTGCTTGCAGGAAAACCAGCAGTCACGCTGACTGTAGATGATGCGCAAGCGTTGCACGGTAATTTGACACTGGCTTACCGGGGGGACTGGTTTGTATCCGATACCAAACTTGATGCGTCCATGCCGTATTGGCTGGCAAAAACCGGCCAGCCGATCCCAGTTGGCGTCAGCGGTGATCTGTCCGTCACGATAGATGCACTCCGTGTTGATCCGCAAGGCTGTCAATTGCTTAAGGGATCGGCAATCTGGTATCAGGGACAAGTGAGCTCCCCATTTGGGAACGTTCAACTTGGATCGCCCGCCATTGAATTAAGTTGTGACGCACAGAAATTTGCATTCTCCGCGCGTCAGGATTCGGCTGCATTGAGTAGTCAGAGTTCTTTCTCTCTTGCCATGAATGGTCAGTATGAATTCCAGAGCCTGTTAACGCCAGAAAGCGCTTTACCGTCAGCGATAGCGAACCTGCTGAAATCAAACGCAACGGATATGGGGAATGGCGTCTATAAAATCATGGAACAGGGACAGCTCTAAGTATGTACCAGTCTTATTATTCGTTGAACAAAGCGCCGTTTTCGATTTCAACCGACCCTGGTTGTTTTTATTTAAGTGAACCGCATCAGGAAGCACTTCAACATCTGATGTATGGGATCCATCAAGGTGGATTCGTTCTACTGACCGGCGAAGTCGGCACCGGGAAAACCACGCTGGCTCGTTATCTGTTAACCCAACTGGAAGCGCAGATGGCTGTGGTGATGGTACAGGAACCACTCACAGCGCCGGATAAAGTATTTGATATTCTGAACCGCGCATTGGGCGTGTCTGAACCAGAGAAACCGGATGCGCATTTTACAGTCTTGCATCAGTATCTGCTGGGTAATATTCAAGCAGGGAAGCAAACCGTCCTGGTCATTGATGAAGCGCAACACTTGTCATTTGCAGTGCTGGAGCAATTACGGCTCCTGACCAATCTGGAGATTGAAAATCAGAAGTTGGTGCAGATCCTGCTGGTTGGACAGCCAGAATTACAGTCATTATTACAACAGCCTGAATTACGGCAACTGTCGCAGCGGATCACAGCACGGTATCACTTGAGCTCATTAACGCGGGATGATGCCGAAGCCTATATCCGGTTCAGATTGCAGGTGGCGGGTAATTTACAGCCGATTTTTACCAGTAAAGCGATTGATGTGGTGTATCGGATGAGCCGGGGAACACCGCGGTTGATGAATCTTATCTGTGAACGCGCTTTGTTGGGAGCATACAGTGCGGGTGAACCACGAGTATCAGCAGCAACAGCGGTGCAGGCCGCTTATGAAATTACCGGGAAACAGGACAGCGGTTCGACTGGGGCTCTGGTGGCGTATCTTTGTGCCTTATTATTGATGTTTACTGCCGGATGGTTTAGCTGGCAACAATGGGGGATCAAACCTGTCCCTGAAGTGAAAAAAGTAGAGGTGCCGGTTGTGTTACCACCAGATAAAACTGCGGTGGCTTCGTTTGAACAAGCGATAGGTCATGCGCGGGATGAATCTGCAGCGATGTCCATGTTGCTGGCTGCGTGGGGATATGACACGGATACGCCCGAAAACCTTTGTGATGAACTCAGTGGTGTAAATTTGAAATGTTATCGGACAGGTGAGGAGGCTAAAAAAATCATTGCCCTGAATTATCCGGTTGTGATCAGGTTGTTTGATAAACAAGTGGGCAGTTGGTACGCCGTGTTATCTTCGATTGAGCAAGATCATGCCACACTGATTTTTGATAACAAAGAATGGCAGGTGGCGACAACCTGGCTGAAATCGCACTGGCAAAAAGGCGGAACCCTGATCTGGTCATTGCCGCAAACAGGGCATTCGCTGATCAATCGTCGTAGTCCTGTGGATGATGTACGTTGGTTGGAAGCATCTCTCGGGGATGCTCTCGGTATATTACCACGCGCACCTCTGTATCGGTTTGATACCGTACTCGAAGAAAATCTCAAAAAATATCAGCAAAGAGAAGGTCTGACTCCGGATGGGATCGCGGGTGAACAAACATTATTGCGTTTAAGTCAGCAGCGTAATGTCTCGCAACCGCGTCTGAATGGTGAAAGTCCGGCTCGCATTCAGGATGAACCGTCAGAAAAGGACAAGGCAGATGGGGTTTAACATGTCACTCGTAAGTTCAGCCAGCCAGAAAGCGCATTGGGAAAAAACAGCGTATCCGGTACAACGAAAACATTATCATCGTTCAGTCCTGTCAGCATGGTTACTCGGTGTTCCGCTGGCTGCATTACTGGGGACTGGCGCTAACTATTTATGGCACAAAATTAATAACAAGCCTGTTCTGGAAAAAGTCGAGATCCGGAAACAGACCGAACTCCCCTATAAACAGCAAAGCGCTGAGGTGATCTATGCCACGACGCCACTTCCAGTCAGCCCGCCTCAATCGGAAGATCCATTAACATCTGATGACATCGCGCAGAATACTTTGCAGCAGCGGTTTACGGAAGCAGCGGCGGCTGTTGGTTCTTCAAGTCAAAAAAACAGTGCGCGTCATGAAGTGGAAGTAAATCAGGATGATGATGTCTCAACATCGATCCCGGATGCGCTTAAAGCACAATTACCCATGATGAAATATAACGCACATATCTATTCATCAAATCCGGAAGATTGTGTGATAAACCTGAACGGACGAGATTATCACGAAGGAGATGAAGTTTATCCGGGGCTGGTATTGGAGAAAATTATATCTGACGCAAGTATTTTCAGTTTTGAGCATCAAAAATTCAGCATAAGTGCTTTGATGGATTGGTAAGAGTAAATATTGAATATTTTAGTAAGGATATAAACATTTCAGTGATAAAAATTCATCTTTTCTTGAATTAAAATGATGTCTTGTTTTTCATGATATTCATGGAGTGTTTTTACATTTCATAAATAGTTAAGCTTCTGGTGTTTAGCTTGATGGTTTTTATTTATAAAATAAATTCATGTTTCATTTTTAAATTAATTGAAACGAATTGTAACAATCTGGCGGTTGTCTCGATTTTGAATTATTGTCCCTAAATGATAAATAATTGCACTTAATTGCTAAATATTCCCATGTCAGATAACTATAATTCTCTCGTTTTAATATTTATTGAAACTTTAATCATATTTAATATGTAATGGAGACAATCATGAGCAACGCTTTTGCTAATTTGCAAAAAGTTGGTAAATCTCTGATGTTACCTGTATCCGTTCTGCCAGTTGCAGGTATTCTGCTGGGCGTCGGTTCTGCTAACTTCAGCTGGTTACCAGACGTAGTATCACAGGTTATGGCACAAGCCGGTGGCGCCGTTTTCGGTAACATGGCATTAATTTTCGCTATCGGTGTTGCATTAGGCTTCACAAATAACGATGGTGTTGCTGCATTAGCAGCTACAGTTGGTTACGCGATTCTGACCAAAACAATGACAGTTGCTGCACCATTTATCGCTGGTTTAGATCCAACAGCTGCTGACTATGCTGTTCAAGTTGAACACATGTCTAACACCGGTGTCCTGGGTGGTATCATCGCAGGTGCAATTGCTGCGTTTATGTTCAACCGTTTTTATCGCATTCAGTTACCAGAATATTTAGGTTTCTTCGCTGGTAAACGTTTCGTTCCTATCATCACGGGCTTCTCTGCAATTTTGGGTGGCGTTGTTCTGTCTTTCATTTGGCCACCAATTGGTCATGCGATTGACGTATTCTCACAGTGGGCTGCTTACCAGAACCCAACAGTTGCATTCGGTATCTACGGTATTGTTGAACGTGCACTGGTACCATTCGGTCTGCATCACATCTGGAACGTACCATTCCAAATGCAAGTTGGGGAATTCACTAACGCAGCTGGCCAAGTATTCCACGGTGATATCCCTCGTTTCATCGCAGGTGACCCAACTGCAGGTAAATTGGCCGGTGGCTTCATGTTCAAAATGTACGGTCTTCCTGCTGCAGCTATCGCGATTTGGCACAGCGCTAAACCGGAAAACCGAGCAAAAGTTGGTGGTATCATGATTTCAGCTGCGCTGACTTCATTCCTGACTGGTATCACTGAACCAATCGAATTCTCATTCATGTTCGTTGCGCCAATTCTGTATGCAATTCATGCGGTATTATCTGGTTTAGCTTTTGTTGTATGTATCGCATTGAATATGAGTGCAGGTACAAGCTTCTCTCATGGTCTGATCGACTTCCTAGTATTGAGCGTGTTAGGTAACAAAGGTAGCAACCTGATGCTGTTCCCAGTAGTAGGTCTGTGCTATGCAGCTATTTACTACTCGGTATTCCGTGCAGTGATCAAATTCATGGATCTAAAAACTCCTGGCCGTGAAGAAGAATCTTCTGACGAAGCCGCATTATCAGGTTCAGAACTGGCGGGTGAATTAGTCCATGCTTTTGGCGGTAAAAATAACATCACCAACCTGGATGCTTGTATCACTCGTCTGCGTGTTAGTGTGAAAAGCACTGAACAGGTTGATCAATCAAAACTGAAATCTTTAGGTGCTGCAGGTGTTGTTGTTGCAGGTACTGGTGTACAGGCAATCTTCGGTACTAAATCAGATAACCTGAAAACTGATATGGACCAATGGATCAAAGCTAACTAGTTTAAAACCCCTACTATTAATCATAATAGTAGGGGTAACCATTAAAAACGAAAAATAAAAGGTATTTCTAATATCATTACCTATTTACTTATTAATCTACGTTTTTTAACTATTATTTTCAGTTCAAGGCTAAGAGTTTCCGAATTTCCGCATATTTTTTGTCGTAAGAACCAGAGCAAAACACAAAGTTTTCCTTAAAATGACTATGCTGCAAACATACATAACGAGTCTGTTCAAAATGTCATCCATGAACGATGAAATTTAATGGATAGAAACATTGCATCAATTCGAACTGAAAAATACAAGTTCTGACTTGTCACAACATGTGATGGTTATTTGGTATTGCGGAAAGTCCATATGGGCAGATTTATGGATGATTTAATTATCGTCCGCAGAAGGCCAAGTCGTGATTTTAAACTCAGAGTGCGTAATTAATTATAAAAAATCTATTGTAATTGATGTTATATTGACTGTTGTAGATAAAATGAAAATTGAATCTAAATCCCTACATGGTATTTAGTTATTTCTTAGTGATTAACTTGCTCACGTGAGCGTTTCATATACAACCAAAATATAGGTATATAACCATGAGTTATTTTCTCAGCGTATTTTTGAATGCACGTAGTTTAAGAGCTGCTGTCCGTGAATTAACTTTAGAGCAATTAAATGAAGCCTGTGTAAAACTGACTGATATCGTCGAAGAACGTCGTACAGCTGAAGCTGCAAACCAAGTGAAAGATGCGGTTCGTTTACAGAAAATTGAAGAGATGAAAGCGCTGCTGGCGGCAGAGGGATTAGTTATTGCTGATTTAGTTTCTGTATCCAGTAACTCAGAAAAATCCTTCAGTAAAAGAGCACCACGCCCTGCAAAATATAAATATTTCGATGAAAACGGTCAGGAAAAAACATGGACCGGCCAGGGGCGTACACCATTAATCATTCGAAGAGCATTAAATGAAGGCAAATCTCTGAATGAGTTTGCGATTTAATTATAATCATTAACTTGAATGTAGGATGCAGTATGCATCCTTAATTAGATGGTCCGCCTCCGTTCTCAGCAACTAAGCTGAGAATGAGTTAGGTAACGGAGGTGAACCATCATGTCTGTCATTGGTATCGATTTAGGCAAATCTAATTTCCATTTAGTTGCACATGATCGCAAAGGCAACAGCATTTTTCGCAAAAAACTTTCCCGCAAACAGCTTATCCAATTTCTATATGATACTCCACAAACGACGATTGCTTTCGAAGCATGTGGTGGTGCACATTGGTTGGGGCGATTGTGTCTCAAGCTCGGCCATTCGGTAAAACTGCTTCCTCCTCAATATGTTCGGCCTTATGTCAAAGGCAATAAGAATGATTTCATTGATGCGGATGCGATTGCTGAAGCATCACAACGACCGTCCATGCGATTCGTCGAAGTAAAATCAGAGGGTAATCCTCCCATTTTTAACCGCAGTTAAAAGTAGAGGTTATGCGGTCATCAATGGTGGCTTACCGCCATTGGCTTTGTGTGGCCGTTCATGATTGTAAAACCACAACCATTTTGTGGCATAGTCCTGAACTTCTTCAAGCGTATCAAATAAATGTTTGCTTACCCAGCTATACCTGATCGTCTTGTTGTACCGTTCGATGTACGCATTTTGCTGCGGCTTGCCAGGTTGAATGTAATCATTTTTGAGTTAGAAACGGCGGCGTACATAAGCAAACGTCGCCATCTTAATATGAATCTTTATTACTTGGTATGAGACTTTATTCCTCTCCTACAAATAGATCATTTTATATCACAGCGATTATTACGAATCCTCCCTGAAAACCCGTCCCCCCCTGTGGGATTTTTTTGATAAAAACCACTCAACCGAGCTCCGCGGAGTATTCCCCAAAAGAGAGTTGCGTGCAAAATTTGGAGTACAGGGTGATTTTGAGAGCACCAACAACAGCTCGCTCCCTGCGATTTGTGAAGATATTAGGCATGATTGAAACGGTTACGCCTATCACGCAACAAAAACTCAGCGACATGTGTAGTTTTAGTCGTAAGCTGATTCGTAAAGCAGAGCGCGGACGCGGTGATTCCGATGTTGAAGGTCCAGGGGCAAGCGGAGCAACCAGTGAAGGTGACCATATGCTATCGCATCGCAAACGTAAGCTAATGTTGCGCTCAGCGTTTATATGCCATATTTAACGATCGCTGCGGTTTGTTCTTTTAGTGACGCCGGGTTCCGAATGTAAGCGCGTACAGGCGTGCCCGTCTGCGTGAAACAGATGACAGCGCGCGGCTGGCAAACCGACCTGATAGGCGGTGCCCTCAACGACTTCGGCAACATCATGATGACGGTAAACCAGCTGTGTTTCTAAACCATTCAGCAAGAGATGAATATGGGTTTCATTGCCGAGTTGTTCGACGACCTGAATTTCACCGGAAAGTTGATGGTCGGCATTCCCCACATTCAGTAAGTGTTCAGGACGGATACCTAGGACCATGTCATCACCGGCCGTGACGCCTGTGCCATCTACGGGCAGCCAGAACATTGTTTGACCTGTCAGTTCAACCTGCACCCGATCTTTTTCTGCCGCTTTGACCGTGACCGGTAAAAAATTCATTTTCGGGGAACCGATAAAACCGGCCACAAAACGATTGGTCGGATAATGATAGAGCTCCAGAGGTGTGCCCACCTGTGACACCTGACCGCCATCCAATACAACGATTTGGTGGGCCAGAGTCATGGCTTCGACCTGATCGTGGGTGACATAAATCATGGTACAGCCAAGGCGTTTGTGCAGTTTGGCCAGCTCAATACGCATTTGTACCCGCAGGGCGGCATCTAGGTTGGAAAGGGGTTCATCCAGCAGGAAGACATGCGGTTCGGCCACCAGCGTACGACCGATTGCCACCCGTTGCCTCTGACCGCCGGACAGCGCTTTGGGCTGTCTTTCCAGCAAATGATCTAACTGCAGAATTTCCGCCGCCTGTTGGATTCGCTGTGAAATTTCGAGCTTGTTGGTGCCTGCCAGTTTCAGGCCAAACGACATGTTGTCGGCAACCGACAGGTGCGGGTAGAGCGCATAAGACTGAAACACCATGCCGACACCGCGTTCGGCGGGCGGGATGTCATTCATGCGCTGTTCGCCGATAAACAGATCGCCGGAGGTAATGTCTTCCAACCCAGCAATCATGCGTAACAGGGTGGATTTACCACAGCCGGATGGGCCAACGAAAACGACGAATTCCCCGTCGTTGATGGTGAGACTGATATCTTTGGCGATGGCGTTCTCACCAAAGGTTTTGCAGACATTACGCAGAGTTACACCCGCCATACCAGACTCCTTTTACGACTTGCTACTGCTGGCCAAGGTCAGACAGTGTGCCTGTAGTTGGCGCAAGAGGAAATCGCGAAAGCATTTTTTTGCGAGGTTTAAAGGTTTTTGGGAGAGGAATGGCCTGATATTACATCAGGCCGGAAAAGCTTATGTGCGGGGCTGGATACTGTTGACGAAGGTGGATCGTGCGCTTTTTGAACCCAGGTGTTCGGCCTCTTCCACTAATGTCATGGCTTGGTTCATATCGCCTTTATTGACAGCCTGTTTGATTTGTTGATTGAAATAGGCTTCTGTTTCCGGCAATAGAGCTGTGGTCGCTGACGGGACGCTTGAGTTGGTCGTCGCCACCGGAACAGAGACGGCTGTATCGGACGGGTTACTGCCAATGGTCACGACATCATTGTTGCGTTCTGTGGTGACCTGCAGACTCAGTTTCCCTTGGGTTGAATGCTGAGCAATCGGATCGGGAATATTAGGCGGCTGGTTACCGGTGGCTTTGGCATAGGCTTTGGCCGCGCCTTCCAGCGAGGTGGTTTTGCTTAAATCCTGCGGGGTGGTGTAAATCAGCAGGTAGATATTCTTTTGCCCAGGCGCCAGTGCCAGTTTAATGGTACCTTCCAGTCGATCACTGGTAAACAGTGAGGCTGGCTGATAGCTGAACTGATTACTGGAATAAAATGCGGCAGGTTGGTGTTGCTGATCCAGTACTAAGATATTGGGAGCAAACACCTGCTTGTTGTCGATCAGGCTGCGCAGCCGCAATGTCAGGGTGCCGCGATCGGCGGGGAGTTGCAGCGCAAGCACTTTACTGCTGATCTGATTCAGCGCCATGGTCTGGCCTGCGATGTCCATGTCAAATTCAGTATTTTGATTGGCTGGCAGCGTTTGCCAGTGAATGGCTTGTAACTGTGTTGCCGTGATAATCGGCGCGACTGAGGCGTTATCTTCTGTGGCGGAAACAGGGAATGCCAAGCTACCCAGCGTAAACGGGATCAGGAATGCGAGCGTGGTGTATTTCATAATAGCGACCTTATATCAGACGATAACAAAACACATCGCCGGCTCAACCGAGCCGGCGATGAACTATTACCACCAAGCTTCGAATTGAGCACCGAAGGTGAGTTGATTATGGTCAGCCAAACTGCCTGAGCTTGTGCCGAAATTCTCGTCCCATTTTGCATAAGTGGTATACAGGCGAATAGCAGGACGAGCCCAGATGTTGTTGCCGGCTTGCCATTGTTGCGCCAGAGTCACTTTGTACTGGTGGTTCCGTTCACTGGTGGCCTGATCTTTTACGTGATCATAACCAGCTTCCAGCAGGGTACTCATGATCGGTGTCCATTTGTACATTGGACGAATACCCGCACTGTACCAGGTGCTGCCATTGTTGTTGTCCAGATCAGTATCCTGGTACAAACCAACGTACATTAATTCCCATTTGTCGTTCAGGCTGATGGCACCATGATCAATCACGCGAATCATCTTACCGTTGTTGGTTGTGCTGGAACCCTGAGAGTGGCCTGTGTTCCAGGATGTCATCGCATCAGTTGCGTATTGCACCACAAATTTGTTGAAGCCTCCCATCATGCTCTGAGTGTGTTCAGCCGTTGCCATTACACCATTTTTTGAAGCGCCGTCAGCTAGGGAGTAGTCTTTCGCAGTGTTTGCGCGACCATAATCAACGCCCAGTTCCAGCGTACCGCCCTGATTGGTCGCCAGATTGGCTAAGCGAACATCGAATATATCGTTGTTAACATCTTTGGTTTGGGTTGTGCCATTAATGAAAGCACTGGAACCACCGCTTTCTGTATCGCGAGTCACTGCTGCAGACAATTTACCAAAGCCCAGATCCATGTTTTCAAGACCAGCACCTGGACCAGAAATATCCCAGTAGTAAAAGTCGATCATATGAACGTCATGACGCTGATAGAAACGTTTACCTGCCCACAAGGTTGAACCTGGTAACGCTGCAATCAGGTTTTTACCCTGTACGTTCATTTCACGGAAAGCAGGGTTGGTTGATTCCCAGTCATTTTGTTGTGACACAGAATAGGCCACGTTACTATCCAGCGAGAAAACCTGATCGCCGTCTTTATAAAGATCTTGACCCAATTTCAGTTCGGAATAGGTTTCACATTCGTTACCCAAACGGTATTTTGCACCTGCACCCGCCAGTTGATGGCACTGCTGTTCGCCACCACTGCCAGTCCAGCCTATGCCTGAACGAGCGTAGCCGTGAAAATCGACGGCCATGGCTGAGGCTGAGGTCAGCACAGCACCAATGGCCAGAGCTAGTGGCATTTTTTTCATCAGACGATTCATCATTGTTGTATTTCTCCTTGCACTTGGCGTTGAGATTGGCCCGGGTGAAATCCGAGGGTTCCGGGCTAAGTAAGGGCTAGATGCCCAATTCTTTATGCAAGCGGTGGCAGGATGTGCCGTCCTTGCGGAACAGGTGGCAACGATGGAGCGGCAGACCGATTTCTATAGGTGAACCATCTTCCACTAGGGCTACATCGTTATGGCGATAGACCAGATTTTGCTGGATGGTTGGCATCTGAACGTGGATCTGGGTTTCATTGCCGAGTTGTTCGACGACACTGACTTCACCACGCAGACGGTATTCGGCGTGGTCGCCGGGCAGCAGATGCTCAGGGCGGATACCAAGCGAAAGCATGGTGCCAGGTTGCAAATCACGACCTTCAACAGGTATCCAGAACTGTTGAAGGTCGTGCAGTTCAACCTTTACCCGTTCAGCTTCTGCGGCGATAACTTTGACAGGCAGGAAATTCATTTTCGGTGAGCCGATAAAGCCGGCGACGAAACGGTTGGCCGGATAGTGATAGAGTTCGAGCGGTTTACCAACCTGCGCGATCCGGCCTCCGTCTAGCACAACAATTTTGTCGGCCAGCGTCATTGCTTCGACTTGATCGTGAGTAACGTAAATCATGGTACTGCGTAGACGTTTATGCAGTCGGGCGATCTCGATACGCATCTGTACACGCAGACCAGCATCTAGATTTGAAAGCGGCTCATCCAGCAGGAAAACTTGAGGTTCTGCGACCAAAGTCCGACCGATGGCGACACGCTGGCGTTGTCCGCCGGAGAGAGCCTTGGGCTTGCGATCTAGCAGATGCGCTAGTTGCAGCACTTCCGATGCGTGGTTGACCCGTTGCTGGATCTGCGGTTTTTCGGCACCAGCCAGTTTCAGACCAAACGACATGTTGTCTGCAACTGACAGGTGAGGGTAGAGCGCATAAGATTGAAACACCATACCGACACCACGCTCGGCTGGTGGAACTTCATTCATACGGCGATCGCCGATCATCAATTCACCGGCACTGATATCTTCCAGACCTGCGATCATGCGCAGTAATGTGGATTTACCACAGCCGGACGGACCGACAAATACCACAAACTCGCCGTTATTGATCTCCAGATTGATATCTTTGGAAATCGCTACTTCTCCGTAGGTTTTGCAAACATTACGCAGTGTCACGCCCGCCATGAGTTACTCCTTACCACTACTACCACTGAACCGTTCCGCATTGCATGTGCAACCGGATTACTGACTTAGATACATTGTGAGGCTCGTTGATGAGGACGAAATCCTCCGGTGGAGTACTTTTTTGAGGGGGATGAGATGGGTGGAGTAGGTCGGATGAAAACTCAGAAGGGAACTGAATAACAAAGAAATATTGTGAAGCTGGCTCCAATCTCAACATACATTTTTGTTGAGCCAGAGCACAAAATCTATGGTTGTGTCGATTGGGTCACATAATATGGGGGCGGGGCGTAGAGAGGAGGAGGATGCAGGACTAGCTACGCCGTTGCAGACTTTGTACCGCTGCCGGAAGAGAATGAGTCATCCCCTGTGTTTAGTGATAGTGATTAACACACTTTTCCGCAACATTTATCCATGCTAAGTGTTATGCCATTCAAGAAGGACGTGACAATGAAAAAGATAAAAACCCTGGCCCTGACCGCGTTAGCCGCTCTGGTGATTTCAGCTCCGGCCATGGCCAAGTTACAGGAAGGAAAACTGGTTATCTGGATCAACGGCGACAAAGGTTACAACGGTCTGGCAGAAGTCGGTAAGAAATTTGAGCAGGATACGGGTGTTCCGGTTGTAGTGGAACATCCAGACAAGATGGAAGAGAAATATCCACAAGTCTCGGCTTCGGGTGACGGTCCGGATATTGTGTTCTGGGCTCACGACCGTTTTGGTGGTTATGCACAATCTGGTCTACTGGCTGAAGTTCATCCTTCCAAAGAATTGAAAGATAAATTGTTCCCATTCACATGGGATGCGGTTCGCTTTAATGGCAAGTTGATTGGTTATCCGATCGCCGTAGAAGCACTGTCGCTGATTTACAACAAAGATCTGATCAAGACGCCACCAAAAACCTGGGAAGAAATTCCAGCTTTATATAAAGAACTGCGTGCGAAAGGAAAGAGTGCCATCATGTGGAACCTGCAAGAGCCTTATTTCTCTTGGCCTCTGTTGGCTGCGGACGGTGGTTATGCCTTCAAAACCACTTCGAATGGTTATGATGCGAAGAATGTGGGTGTGAACAATGCAGGTGCGCAAGCTGGTCTGCAATTCATTGTGGATATGGTGAAAAACAAACACATTTCTGCGGATGTAGATTACTCCATCGCCGATGCGGCCTTCAACAAAGGTGAAACAGCGATGACCATCAATGGTCCGTGGGCGTGGACGAACTCTGACAAGAGCGGTATTCACTATGGCGTTGCTCAGTTGCCAACCTTCAAAGGTAAACCATCGAAGGCTTTCGTTGGTGTGTTGACGGCCGGTATCAACTCCGCCAGCCCGAACAAAGATCTGGCGACCGAGTTCCTGGAAAATTATCTGCTGACCGACGAAGGTCTGGATAAAGTGAACAAGGACAAGCCTCTCGGCGCTGTTTCTCTGATGTCTTATCAGAAGAAACTGGAAGCGGATCCACGCATTGCGGCCACCATGGCCAACGCACGAGAAGGTGAAATCATGCCAAACATCCCTCAGATGACAGCGTTCTGGTATGCCGAGAAAAACGCAATCGTCAATGCGACGGCTGGTCGTCAGTCAGTAAAAGCCGCATTGGATGAAGTTGCAAAACAAATGACGAAGTAATATCCCCGCTCATCAAAAGTCGTAAAAGAGGGCGGGCTGCCGCCCTCAGTTGTAATTAGACGGAGTGTCTCATGCAGTTATCTGTTGCCCATCCCACTCCGCCGCGCCTGCCACAGAATCAGAAGTGGTGGCGCAGCGCGATGTTTACCCGTTCGTTACTTGGCCTGATGGCTGTGCTGAATGGCTATTTAATTGTGCAGATGTACGCGCAGCGCGAATATCTGTTTGCGATGTTAACGTTACTACTGGTCGGAACAGGTTTGTATCTGTTTACCAGTCGCAAAGCTTACTCGTGGCGTTATGTCTATCCGGGTCTGGTTGGCATGGGGCTGTTTGTCCTGTTTCCGTTGTTTTGCACCATCGGTATCGCCTTCACCAACTTCAGTGCCATGCATCAGCTTAGCTTTGAACGGGCTCAGACTGTGCTGCTACAGCGCCAGTTCCAGAGCGGCAACACCGTGAGTTTTACCCTGTTGGGCAGTGATGACCACTGGCAATTACAACTGCAGGATGACGCACATCAGCAAGTCTTGTTATCGGCACCATTTGCGTTGGACAAGCAACCGCAACGCTTAACAATGGTGCCGCAAACCGTTGATGCCAGTTTAAACAAAGCGCCTTTGAGAGTGATCACTAAAAACCGTCAGGCATTGGGACAGCTGACTGCTGTGATGCCAGATGGCAGCGAGCTGGTGATGAGTTCGCTGCGGGAATTTTCCGGCATTAAGCCGCTGTACAGTCTGCAAAATGATGGTCGTAGTTTGCTGAATAACCAAAGTGGTGTGCTCTATCTGCCAAACAATGCGACTGGTTTTTACCAGGCCATGGATGCCAAGGGACAATGGATAAATGATACACGTCTGAGCCCAGGCTACACAGTGAATATTGGTTGGACCAACTTCCTGCGCGTATTGCAAGATAAAGGCATCCAGCAGCCGTTCATCAAAATTTTTATCTGGACAGTGTTTTTTGCCGGCTTGACCGTGCTGTTTACACTGGCGGTAGGCATGGTGCTGGCCTGTCTGGTGCAGTGGCAGCCGCTGAAAGGCAAGGCGGTATATCGGTTATTGTTGATCCTGCCCTATGCTGTGCCGGGTTTTATCTCGATTCTGATTTTCAAAGGGTTATTCAATCAGAGCTTTGGTGAAATTAACATGCTTCTGCAGCAGATGTTTGGTATCAAGCCGGAATGGTTCACTAATCCGTTGTTGGCAAAGGCCATGATCCTGATCGTCAACGTCTGGCTGGGTTATCCGTACATGATGATCCTGTGCATGGGGCTGTTGAAGGCGATTCCAGACGACCTGTATGAAGCATCGGCACTGGATGGTGCAACTCCGTGGCAGAACTTCTTCCGCATCACTCTGCCGCTGCTGATTAAACCACTGACGCCACTGCTGATTGCTTGTTTTGCCTTTAACTTCAATAACTTTGTATTGATTCAGTTATTAACCAATGGTGGCCCGAACATGCTGGAAACCAGCACTCCGGCCGGTAATACCGATCTGTTGGTGAGCTACACCTACCGCATCGCGTTTGAAGGCAGTGGCGGACAGGATTTTGGTCTGGCTGCCGCGATTGCGACGTTGATTTTCCTGCTGGTCGGTGCGTTGGCTGTGCTGAACCTGAAAGCCAGCAAGTTAAGTGTGGAACAATAAGGAGCTGTTGTATGGCTATCGTTCAAACCAAAGCATTACGTTATCGCCTGTGGGCCGCCCATGCCGCATTGGGCTGCTTTATCGCCTTGATCATGTTTCCCTTGCTGATGGTTATTGCCATCTCCCTGCGTAGTGGTAACTTTGCGACTGGTGAGTTGATCCCATCACATCCGTCACTGGAACACTGGAAGCTTGCCTTGGGTTTTAGCGTCACGAACCCAGATGGTTCGGTCACACCACCACCTTTCCCGGTGCTGCAGTGGCTGTGGAACTCGGTCAAGGTGGCGTTTATTACTGCGACCGGCATCGTGACATTATCCACCACCTGTGCCTATGCCTTCGCACGCATGAAATTTCGAGGTAAGAGCGCTCTGCTGAAAGGCATGCTGATTTTCCAGATGTTCCCGGCGGTACTGTCGCTGGTGGCGTTGTATGCCTTGTTTGATCGTATCGGCCAGTACATTCCGTTTCTTGGATTGAACACGCATGGCGGGTTGATTTTCGCCTATCTGGGTGGCATTGCACTACATGTCTGGACCATCAAGGGTTATTTCGAAACTATCGACGGTTCGCTGGAAGAGGCTGCCGCACTGGATGGAGCAACCCCGTGGCAAGCTTTCCGTCTGGTGCTGTTACCATTGTCGGTGCCGATCTTGGCGGTGGTGTTCATTCTCTCCTTCATCGGTGTGGTCACCGAGGTGCCGATTGCTTCGTTGCTGTTGCGTGATGTCAACAGCTACACGCTGGCGGTGGGTATGCAGCAGTATCTTTATCCACAGAACTATCTGTGGGGTGATTTTGCGGCAGCGGCAGTGTTATCGGCAATACCCATTACGGTGGTATTCCTACTAGCACAACGCTGGTTGGTTGGTGGTCTGACAGCGGGAGGTGTCAAAGGGTAATTAGTTTTCCCTATGGTTGTGTTCCATAATCTGTCCTTGTTTTCACGGAGCTTATTTCCGAATGCCAGTCTGATGACTGGCATTTTTTAATGCGATTTATTTCGTACAGCGGTAAATATTAACTTCAAATTTTTATTGTTTTTTTCTATCAGAGATTTGAAGTTAATAAACACACAACAGGAAGGTATGACAATGCGTGATGGCGAGCAAAATGGAAGTTGGCTATCCTTTCCGTTCAAACATGTTCTGAACTGTTAGACTGGCAGGCATAGAACGTCAGCCGCATTCTTCAGGCACGAGAGAATCTAGAGCTGCAAGTACATGCCGAACAGCATCATCTACTGCACGACACATTCACCTGTATTGGTCAGTCCTCTTTTGTGCTTCCACTCGACAACTCAACATGTTGATTGATCTGTGATAACTACTTCATTGGGGCCGTGGTGCCGCTCAATATACCGCTAAAACTGAGTTGGCCTGTATTACCGAATAAAATCGATGTTGTGATGATCACTAATCATCACCACGCCGGCTATACCGTCTTCTTGATGAGTTTTGTGATTGTGGTGTTATGGATGTGGCGATGCTGGGGCAAGTTCAAATTTACTGATGAATCCTTAAATGAATCGCCGATCCGGTTGCGTCACCTGTGGCATAAACTGCAGTTACCACAAAAGCTGCCGGCTATTCCGGATATTGGGCCGATAATGGTATTTGCCCAGCATGCTTTGTCTTACGAGCTGCAGGAGAAATATTTGAAGTCATAAAAAAGGGGCTGCTTAGGCAGCCCAAAATGCTGAACAACGGGATTATTGTCGGCGGCGCTGGTTTATTTCGGCCAGAAGCGAGATGACATCAGGATTGTGGAACATAGCTTCTAGCGTGCAGCTCAACTTGCGACGCCAGTTGGGGTAAATTTCATTTGTGGTGCCAGGAATATTGACTGGCATAGCCATGTTCAGCCAGTCTTCCGGTTGCAGCCCGAGCAATGCGCTGTTGCTTTGTGCCACATGCAAATGGATGCCACGGTTCAGTACCGGATTCATCTCCATGCCGTGTGCGTGACGACTGTATTCCTCCGGCAGACTGTGCTGGCTGTGCAGACTGTCTAGCATACGTTGTTTGGCATGTTCTCTGTCGGTATAGAGCTTTGATAGTACTTCTGAGTCCGGGTACAGACCGAGGTGTTGCCCCAAGCTCAGGTCATCAGCCTGCCAGTAGCCGTACAACGTCGGCATATCATGGGTTGAAAGGGTAGTCATCGCCTGCGCTGGGTAATCCTGTGGCGCATAGAAGCCGCTGTCCGGTGGCAGGGCGCGTTCAAAGTAGAACACTTTGTAGGAGTAGACCCCATTATCACGCAGCTTGGCAACAATCTCTACCGGTACGGTGCCGAGATCTTCCCCTATCACCATGCACTGATGGCGCTGACTTTCCAGCGCCAGAATGGCGAGCAGGTCATCGACTGGATAGCTAACAAAAACTCCATCGACCGCAGTGCAACCCTGTGGCACCCACCACAAGCGCAGCAACCCCATGACATGGTCGATACGCAGGGCACCGCATGCTTTCATGTTGGCTTGGATCAGATCGATGAAGGGTTGATAACCACGTTGCCGCATCACTTGCGGGCTCATCGGTGGCAGCCCCCAGTTCTGACCGAGCGGGCCCAGAATATCCGGTGGTGCGCCTACAGAAGCTTTCATGCAATATAGTTCGTGGTCACACCAGGTTTCGGAGCCGCCTTCGGTCACACCGACTGCCAGATCGCGGTAGATCCCGATCAACATACCGGCATCACGCGCGGTTTGCTGACACTCCTGTAACTGGTCTTGTGCCAGCCACTGCAACCAGGCATAAAAACGGATCTCGTCGCCATGTTCCTGACGGAACTGCATTAGGGCAGAACTGTCACATTGCTGATATTCGACGGGCCAGGCTGGCCAGCCCCAAGCGTTGGGATCCTGCTGTTTCAGCCAGACGTGCAGGGCATCGTAGGTCGCTTGTTGTTGCAGACTTTCACCATGTTGTTTGCAGAACAGCTCAAACTCCACAACACGAGGCATATCGTGTGGCAACGACGCAAAATACTGATAGGCCAGTTTCAGAGCGGTCAGTTTCAATGCGGTGACTTGCGGGTAATCAACATTACCGCTGGCACGCGCTACCTGCAGTTGCTTCTGGACTTCCAGATTTTGCCACCAGAGCTGTGCCGCCGAACTTAATTGGAAGTCGGACACTTTATGCACGGCAATGTAAATGATATTTAACCAGCGACGGGAGGATGGGCTGTACGGACTGGCACTGTCAGGGTTCGCCGGGTAAAGGGCATGCAACGGGTTCAGACCGACAAAATCGGCCCCTTGTGCAGCCAGTGCACTGACCGTTTGCTTCAGATCTGCGAAATCACCGATCCCCCAGTTTTCTTCTGAACGCAGGGTATAAAGCTGGACACAGGCCCCCCAAGTCTTGTTACCCCGTTGAATTGCTTCCGGTTCATAACAACGGTCAGGGGCGATGATCACCCGGCTTTCGGCAATAACTTTACGGCCTTGCAACAAGCAAAGTTTGTAATAGCCGAGCGGCAGATTGTCGGGCAGGGTAAGGAAACCATGCACAACACTGCCACGCATGGCTTTGCCGGTTTCGGGCTGTAACCGCCAGTGACAGGGATCATCGACGGAATCTTGCAGCAAAACACGAGGTATCTCTCCCTGGCGGAAGACATTCACTGGTGGTAAGGCGTTGCCTTGGATGGGAGTGTTGCCCATTGCATCCAGTATTTTTTCCTGTGTACTGAGGGAGATACGTACCGGCTCGCCGCTTGCGCTGATATAACTATCAGCAATACCGGCCGCTTTCGCGGCCGCTTCGATAACAGAGATATCCATTAGGCTTCCTTATTTTGCAGGTTGCCAAATTTGGCGCTGATAGTCACGGATCGAGCGATCGGAGCTGAACATGCCAGTCCGAGCGGTGTTCAGGATGCAGCGACGCAGCCATTCTTCCGGTTGTTTGTACAGCGCATCGACCTGCTGCTGAGCCTGCCAGTAGGCATCGAAATCAGCCAACACCAGATAAGGATCACCAGCTTCCATCAGACTATGCCACAGCGGTTGCAGTGTCTGTGGATTTTCCGGGGTGTAATAACCGCTCATCAGTTCATTTAGCGCCGCTTTCAGACGTGGATTTTGCTGATAGTAATGCTGAGGGTTGTAACCTGCAGCCTGGATCTCTTTCACCTGTTCGACGGTGTGACCAAAGATGAACAGATTGTCACGACCGACCTGCTCGGAGATTTCCACGTTGGCACCGTCTAGCGTACCGAGGGTCATTGCGCCGTTCATTGCCAGTTTCATATTGCCGGTACCGGAAGCTTCTTTACCTGCCGTTGAGATCTGCTCGGAGACATCCGCTGCCGGGATCAGTAGTTCCGCTAGGGTGACGCGGTAATCCGGCAGGAACACCACCTTCAGTTTGTCATTGACGAACGGATCGTTGTTGATGCGTTCAGCCACCTTGTTGATCGCCAGTATGATGTTTTTAGCCAGAAGGTAGCCGGGAGCCGCTTTGGCCGCAAACAGATAAACACGTGGCGGTACAGACAGACTTGGATTAGCGCGCAATTCCTGGTAGCGAGCGATGATCTGCAGCAGGTTCAGGTGCTGGCGCTTGTATTCATGCAAACGTTTGATCTGCACGTCGAAGATAGCGTGCGGGTTTAGCTTAATTCCCTGTGTTTTCAAGACATAGTCGGCCAGACGTTGTTTATTGGCAAACTTGATGTCACGGTAACGATGACGGAAGTCGGCTTTGGCCGCAAATGGTTCGAGATCGCGCAAGGTATCGAGATCGCGAGCCCAATCGATTTTCAGTGTCTCATCCAGCAGGGTTGCCAGTTCTGGGTTACATTGCTTCAGCCAGCGACGTGGAGTGATGCCGTTAGTGACGTTATGGAACTTCTGTGGCCACAGTTCGTTGTATTGCGGGAACAAATCGCTTTTCACCAGATCGGAGTGCAATTGGGCTACCCCGTTGATGGCAAAACAAGTCACCACACACAGATTGGCCATGCGGATGCGGCCATCATAAATCACAGCCACTTTCTCGCAGATGGTGTCATCATTCGGCCACTGTTGTTGTGCCAGAGCCATGAAGCGGCGATCAATTTCGTCAATAATGTAGAAGTGGCGTGGTAGCAATGTCGCGATCAGGTCCTGTGACCAGCACTCCAATGCTTCCGGCAATAGGGTGTGGTTGGTGTAAGCAAACAGACGGGTACAGATCGACCAGGCATCTTCCCAACACATCTGATGTTCATCCAACAATACACGCATCAATTCCGGGATAGCAATGGTAGGATGGGTATCGTTCAATTGGATCACTTCATAATCTGGCAGTGACAACAGAGTGCGACCAGCCGCCAGATGACGGTGCAAAATATCGGCAATCGAACAGGCACAATGGAAGTATTGTTGCATCAGGCGCAGTTCTTTACCGGGCTGGTGGTTGTCACTCGGGTAGAGCACTTTACTCAGCTTGCTGGCGTTCACACCGGCTTCAACGGCATTTAAGTATTTGCCGTCATTGAATTTTTTCAGATCGAGCGGAGTCGGGTGGTCGGCGTGCCACAGACGCAGTTTTTGCACGACCTGATTGTGATAACCGAGGATGGGCAGATCATGTGCGTTCCCCTGAATGGTGACAGCAGGCACCCAATATTGACGACCTTCCACATCTGTTCGGACTTCACCGCCGAACCCGACTGGAATAGAAAAATCAATGTGCTTGGTCAGCCATGGATAGTATTCGCTGTGCCAGTCATCTGGTGCTTCTTGTTGTTCGCCGTTACGAAAAGACTGACGGAACAGACCATACTGGTAGCTCAGGCCATAACCGGTTGCCGGCTGATCGATGGTCGCCATAGAATCGAGGAAGCAGGCAGCGAGACGGCCCAACCCGCCATTGCCCAAACCTGGGTCTACTTCATGCTCCAGTAGTTCAGAGAGTTCTCTGCCATATTTTTTCACGACATCGGTGACTACGTCCACACAGTCGAGACTGATCAGATTGTTCAGGGTCTGACGGCCGACCAGAAACTCCAGTGACAAGTAGTTTACATGGCGATCGGCACCACTAGCTGCACGCAACTGACCTTCAGCTCGGCGAGCAGAAATTTGTTCGTCCACAGCAGCACTGACCGACAACCACCATTGATAGGAGGTCATCTCGGTTGCAGATTGCAAACCAAAACGCTGCCACTGACGAGTCAGCGCTGCCTCAAATTCGCTTGCTGAGAATGGAGTTGCCTTCTTACTTTGCTTTTTGCTTATCATTCGTTTAGTCCTTCGTCATCAGGAAAACCCAAATCTATTAATGGCTATCCTGAAGAGAAAAATCAGTTGTTACCTCCTCCTGAAAAAAGATTAAAGAGGAGGATGAATAGGGCGTAGGACAGTCGATTAGTGAACAGTTAGTATGTTTTGTGAATTACTGTATTGAAAAAATATCCCGCTACAGGCACCGTATGTCACAGTTGGAAATATTATGCTGTGGCTGTTGAGTGACCACAGAACACTGGAAACGACGTTTATGCTGATCCCTTCAAAATTGAGCCGCCCAGTCCGCCTACAAAATGCCATTATCAGGGAACGTTTACTGCAACGTTTGCAGACCGCCCTCAACTATCGTCTGATTTTGCTACACGGCCCGGCAGGTTATGGCAAAACAACCCTGATGGCTCAGTGGGCAGCCACATTGCCACACGTTGGCTGGTTTTCGCTGGATGACAGTGATAACCAGCCGGAACGGTTTGCGCGTTATTTGATTGCAGCATTGCAACATGCCACGGATGGCCATTGCGTGAAGAGTGAGGCACTCAGTCAGAAACATCAGTATGCCCGTCTTTCTTCGTTGCTCGGACAGGTCTTTGCCGAACTAGCCGACTGGAGTGAACCGACTTATCTCGTTATCGACGACTACCATCTGATCGATAATGAGGATATCCATGAGGCCATACGTTTCTTCCTGCGTAACCAGCCCGATAATCTGACGCTGGTGGTGATTTCCCGCTCATTGCCACCATTGGGAATTGCCAACTTGCGTGTCCGTGAGCAGTTGCTGGAGCTGGATAATCGCCTGCTGGCGTTTAATCATGCGGAAGCACAGCAGTTTTTCTGCAACCGTTTGGCGACGCCGATCGATGAACAAGACAGTGCCTTCCTCTGTGATGAGGTGGAGGGCTGGGCGACTGCCTTGCAGCTGATAGCCCTGTCATCCCCAGATTCCAGCACGACGGCGCATCAGTCAGCACGCAAACTGTCGGGGTTGAATACGTCCTATCTGTGGGAATATTTGGCGGAAGAGGTGATGGATCGCATCGACGAACCGACCCGTGCTTTTCTGCTGCGCTGCTCGGTCTTGCGCTCGATGAACGATTCTTTGGTGGCAAAACTTACTGGACGGCAGGACGGGCTGGCACAACTCAGTGAGCTGGAACGACATGGACTGTTTGTTCAGCGCATGGACATGGATGGCGACACTATTTGGTTCCGCTTCCACCCGCTGTTTGCTTCGTTTTTGGAGAATTGCTGCCAGCAACAATTCTCGGATGAACTGTCGGAATTGCACGGTCGGGCTGCGGCAGGCTGGCAGGCACTGAACATTCCGTCCGAGGCAATCCATCATGCACTGGCGGCTAGTGATGCTCTGTTGTTGCGGGATATTCTGCAGCAGTATGGCTGGTCGCTATTTCATAATGGTGAGTTGGAATTACTCTCCGGTGGCCTGGATGCACTTCCGTATAATGAGCTGATCCAGAGTCCAAATCTGGTTCTGTTGCAGGCTTGGCTGGCGCAAAGTCAGCACCGCTACTCTCAGGTGGATATCCTTCTGGAGCGGGCCAAACAGACAATGGTTGAACATCAGGTGCAGCTTAACGAGGCATTACAGGGGGAATTCAATGCCCTGCGCGCACAGGTGGCCCTGAATGCCAACCGACCGGAAGAAGCCTTGGAGCTGGCGCGCGAAGCACTCATGCAACTGCCGCAAACCAATTTCTATGGCCGTATTGTTGCTACCTCGGTTGTTGGCGAAGTGCACCATTATCTTGGCCAATTGAGCTGTTCCCTTCCTATGATGCAAGGCACCGAGATGATGGCTCGGCGCCACGGCACCTACAATTACGCCCTGTGGGCCTTGTTGCAGCAGAGTGAAATTCTGATTGCACAAGGTTTCCTGCAGGCAGCCTATGAGGTACAGGACAAAGCGTTGGAACTGGTGCAAGCTCAGCATCTTGAGCAGTTGCCGTTACATGAGTTTTTGTTGCGTATTCGAGCCCAGATTCTCTGGTCATGGTACCGGCTTGATGAAGCAGAAAGTTGTGCCAAGCAGGGCTTACAGGTACTGTCCGGCTATGAAGGCAAACAACAGTTACAGTGTGTGGCGATGCTAGCAAAAGTCTCGCTGGCTCGCGGTGATATAGACAATGCCAGCCAGCATCAGCAACGCTGTGAGGTCTTGCTGCACAATGCCGACTATCACAGCGACTGGATCACTAATGCGAACATCCCCCGCTTACTCTACTGGCAGATGACTGGCAACAAGCAGGCGGTGCGCAGTTGGCTGGCTCAGGTGGTACGCCCGGAGGCGGCCTGTAACCACTTCCTGCAGGGAGAATGGCGCAACATCGCGCGCGCCCATTTGATCCTTGAGGAAAACGATGAAGCAGCTGCGGTATTGCAGCATATCAACATTGAAGCTCGGCGGCTGAATCTCTACAGCGATCTGAACCGTAATCTGTTGCTCTGCACTGTCTTGCACTGGCAACGTAACGAACGCAGTGAAGCGCAACGATCCCTGATGGAGGCGCTGACTCTGTCGAACCGTACCGGCTTTGTCAGCCATTTTGTAATTGAAGGCGAGATCGTTGCGCAACTGCTGCGCCAGTTGCTACAGCTTAACACCCTGTCGGAGCTGGAACAGCACAAGGCTCAACGGTTGCTGAAAGACATTAACCTGCATCATCGCCACAAATTTGCCCATTTTGATGAAGGTTTTGTCGAAAAACTGCTGAATCATCCGCACGTGCCGGAACTGATCCGGACCAGCCCACTGACCTTGCGTGAATGGCAGGTACTGGGTCTGATCTATTCCGGCTACAGCAACGAGCAGATCTCCGTAGAGCTGGATGTTGCAGCTACGACAATCAAGACCCACATCCGCAATCTCTATCAGAAGCTGGGCATCCTGCGGCGGCAGGATGCCGTGGAACAGGCTCAAAAACTATTAAAGCTGATGGGGTATGGGGTGTAAATACAGAAAAGGTGTTCTAGTGGATACCTCGTTTAACAGCAGAGGAAAACAGGTTTACAGATCATCCGTTGCAACAGCTAGGCGGCACAGAACACTTCTGGAGTCACCATGCAGAGCCTTGCGCACAGGCATGTACGCAGCCGACGGAACAACTAACTCATCGCCATCTGATACCAGAGGATGATAACTGTATACAGTTTGTTGAGGGTTGGATAATGTTGATGTTGTAGTTCAAAAACCAATAAATTTTTTCAATAGCCCCATTGTTTTTGAAGGTACCGCACATGGGTTGAGTAATGACCATCATCACCATCAAATTCGCCTATAGGTTTATTTGGAAATGCAGATAAATGCAGCTGCACGTAAAGACTGAAAACGATGTTACGCTTTTGATAGATCATATTTTTGAGAAAGTTCAATTCGGCACAGCCAAGAAATAAATAACAGCATTCACAGCGGCCAGAATAATAAAGTATCATACTAAAATGGCAGTGTTTACATCGGTA
>QKFI01000220.1 GCA_003251455.1 Tolumonas sp. | reverse complement strand
AAGTGGGAAATGTATAACGAGAAGCATGCATTCCATCATGTGATAACACTGACCTCTGAAGGGATATCTGGTAACATGCGCGGCAATTTCTGCGTTCAACCTAATTCCGGTTCATCATGAAAGATCAACTCTACGCCGCTCCGATTGCTCAACTGGGCGATTTCTGCTTTGACGAAAACGTCGTTGAAGTATTCCCTGATATGATTCAACGCTCTGTACCCGGCTATTCGAATATATTGTCAGCGATTGGCATGATGACAGCCCGGTATGCCCAACCTGGTAGCAAACTTTATGATTTAGGGTGCTCTCTGGGCGCAGCGACGCAAATCATGCGCCGGAATACCCCGCATTCAGATTGCCTGATTATCGGCGTAGATAATTCAGCCCCTATGGTCGAGCGGTGCAAACAGCACCTCGCGACATTCAAAAGCGATATACCGGTTGAGATCCGACAAGGGGATATACAGGATACTGATATCGAAAATGCTTCTGTTGTCGTGTTGAACTTTACGCTGCAGTTTATCGAGCCGGTCGATCGGCTCGCATTGCTCACGAAAATCTATCAGGGCATGCGTCCGGGCGGCGTATTGATCCTCAGTGAGAAATTCCGCTTCGAAGATAACGAAGTAAACGATTTACTGGTCGAACTACATCTCGATTTCAAGCGGGCCAATGGCTACAGCGAGTTGGAGATCAGCCAGAAACGAACCATGTTGGAAAATGTTCTGCGTGCCGACACTATTCCGAGCCACAAAGAGCGTCTGCAACAAGCAGGTTTTGAGCATATCGACGTCTGGTTCCAATGCTTTAACTTTGGTTCGATTGTGGCAATCAAAGATAGCGGAGTTTAAGACATGATCGATTTTTCATCTTTCTATCAGGTCATTGCAAAAAGCCGCTTGAGCCACTGGTTACATACCTTGCCTGCACAGCTTTATGCATGGGAAAACAGTGAACGTCATGGCAACCTGCCGAAATGGCAGCGGGTGTTGAAAAAACTGACGCACTATGAAAGCCAACACGTCAATTTAAAAGACAAGGTTGAAATTGGTTTACCCGGAGAAATCAGTGCGGGAGAAACCAAGAAGCTTGAAAACCTGCTTCAGCACTTTCATCCATGGCGAAAAGGTCCCTTTTATCTGTTTGGCATTCATATAGATACAGAATGGCGTTCCGACTGGAAATGGGATCGGGTTCTGCCACATATCAGCCCACTAAAAGGTCGCTATGTGCTGGATGTCGGCTGCGGTAGCGGCTATCACCTCTGGCGAATGCGTGGTGAAGGAGCCGAGCTGGCTGTCGGGATTGATCCATCTGCACTATTCTTATGTCAGTTCAGTGCAGTCAAACAATTAGGTGGTAATGATCCACAAGTGCACCTGCTCCCGTTAGGGATTCAGGAACTGCCACCGTTACGGGCGTTTGATACGGTATTTTCCATGGGTGTTTTTTACCATCGCCGTTCGCCAATTGATCACCTCTATCAGCTAAAAGATCAACTGCGTGATGGTGGTGAACTTGTACTTGAAACGCTTGTTATTGACGGTGATGAAGACACGGTGCTCGTTCCTGATGATCGATATGCACAAATGAATAATGTCTGGTTCCTGCCTTCGGTACCAGCTTTAGTTAAGTGGTTGAAAAAATGCGGGTTTGAAGACGTTCGCATGGTTGATGAATCAGTCACAAGCACTGATGAACAACGCCGAACAGAATGGATGCGAAATGATTCTCTTGCGCAATATCTGATGCCGAACGATCCAAGCAAAACAATCGAAGGTTATCCAGCCCCGAAACGCGCAGTTTTTATTGCAACTCGAGGGTCTGAGGACTAGTGCGACTACTATTATAGAGATACACTTACCGCAAATTTTTGTTAACCAGCTCGAATTATACGTTATGACTATAAAAGCATTACCGGGTTTAACACTGATCACGCTGAGCCTGTTTTCCGGGTTCGTTTTCGCAGACGAATCATCCAATAGCTGTGAAGCTGCAATTCAGCAATTAAATACACGTCTGAGTATCCTTATGGATCAGCAAGGTCACACAGCGAGACAATTAGACACAATCCGTGAGACGCAACAAAAACTCGGAAAGCAAATCACGTCTGATATCGCGCCTCCGGTTTTCAAAGCCTCCTCTAAAAAAGACACCTCTTCTACTTGTGTTCCAGCTGAACCTGGCAAAACTACGCCCGATGGCAAGATGATCCTGGGTGAAACCGAGTGGATGTATGTGGAAGAAGCGAACGGCAACTTCCTGAGCCGTATCGATACCGGTGCAACCACTTCATCACTGAGCGCTCAGGATGTCACCGTCTTTGAACGTGAAGGTCGTCGTTGGGTCAAATTCAATATCCCAGTGAATAATAACAAGCTGGCAAGTGTTGAAGCACCATTTGTAAAATATATCCGTATTCGTCAGGCCAACGGTCTGGAAGATAGACCAATTGTACGAATGACTGTTCGGATGGGTGCGGTCACAGAAAAAGCCGATTTCAGTTTAACTGATCGTTCCAATATGGATTTCCCGGTTCTGGTCGGCCGCGAATTTATTAAAGATATCGCAGTCGTCGATGTTGCACGTGAAAATGTGCAGGGAAAACCACAAGTACCTGGTGCATTTGAAGCATCAGAACAATACAGCCCATCGCAGAAAAAACCAAAACCAGAAAAGGTTGAACAACCAAAATCAGATGTTAAATCTGTCACGCCGGTAGGAAATACCAAAGAGAAGACAGCGAGTCAAAAAGATGATGCTGCACCCCAAAAAGTAGATTCAGCCGCAGAATTAAAACCTATTGCTGATATCGAAAAGCCAGCTCAGAAAACAGTAAAAACAGCTACTCCAGCTGATGCTACACCAGTACAAAAACCTTCAGAAACTCCTGAAGAATCTGATAGCGATACTCAAGGTAAGTAGTTCATATTATGGTCTCTCGTCGTCCGTTTTATATTGTTGTTGCGATGCTGTATGTCATCGGTATCGCACTGGTGTTATATAGACATGTCGCATTTAATGTACCGCTCTTGCCAGGCGAATACAGAAGCATCTGGTCTGTTGAGGCTAAGATAGAATTTGATGCTAAGGGTAATCCGGTCATTGCATCGCTCGCGATCCCTGATACACAGGAAGGGTTTACTCATGTAGACCAAAATGCTGCAAGTCCGGGTTATGGACTTTCTTTCGTCAATAAAAACGGCGTCACCCGCGCTGAATGGTCTATTAGCTCCGCACAAGGTCATCAGGAACTTTATTACAAAACGGAAATGCTGAGCGACCCTTATGCGAAAGCCCTTCCAGTCACCATTCCATCTGTCGATAAAACATTGGAAAAAGAACCAATTGCGTCAGCGATTGAGCAAATTCTCAGTGCGGCTCGTGTTCATTCAGCAGATGCATTTACTCTGACTCGTGAAATTCTGAAAGAATTTAAAAATCAGGAACAAAATGCAGCATTACTGATGCAAAACAGAAAACCTGCTTATCTGCTGGTTGAGATCCTGAATCAGGCTGATATTCCTGCTCGCGTCGTTCGCGCTTTAAATCTTGAAGATGGCCGTCGTCGTCAACGACTAGTGGATTATGTTCAGGTATTTAATGGTGATAAATATGCCCTGTTTGATCCTAATACCGGAGAACAAGGCCACCCAGAGAATCTGTTACTGTGGGAATACAACTCAACATCCCTGTTAGATGTTACGGGCGCGAGCAATTCAATGGTCACATTCTCGATTATTCGGAAATCAGTGCCAGTGAAAAAAGCCATCCAGGCTAAATTTGAACACAGTAATCTGCTCGACCTGTCTGTGGATATGCTGCCTGTTGAAGAACAATCCTTATTTAAAGGCATTCTGCTGTTACCAATTGGCGTGATGGTTGTCGTCTTCCTGCGTATCATCTGTGGTTTAAAAACATCCGGTACGTTTATGCCAGTCTTGATTGCGGTCGCTTTCCTGCAAACGCAATTGATTACCGGCTTGGTCGGGTTCCTCTGTATTGTCGGGGCGGGTTTAATCATCCGATCGTGGCTATCTAAACTAAACCTGTTGTTGGTTGCCCGTATATCTACCATCATCATTACCGTTATTTTAATTATCGGTGGATTAACAATGCTGACTTACAAACTTGGTATCAACCAAGGTATGAAGATCACTTTCTTCCCGATGATTATTCTTTCCTGGACCATCGAACGTATGTCGATCCTATGGGAAGAGGAAGGCCCGAAAGAAGTCGTTAAACAAGGCGGTGGGTCATTACTGGTCGCAGTGCTTGCTTATCTGGCAATGAATAATGGTGTTATTCAACATCTGACATTTAACTTCCTTGGGCTGCAATTAATGGTTATGGCGACTGTCCTGCTGATGGGTAACTATACTGGTTACCGGTTATCAGAACTAAAACGATTCAAACCATTTGCCGATGAACTGGATAAGAAGTAATCATCATGTGGCCATTTGAAAAGTACACATCGCCATTCAAGCTTGCATCCCTCGGCATCATGGGGATGAACCAGCGTAACGTAAGTTATATCGGGCGCTATAATCCGCGCTCGCTTTACCCGTTGGTTGATAACAAGTTAAAAACCAAACGAATTGCTGTAGATGCTGGTGTGACAGTTCCCAAGCTCATTGGAACTATTCAGCATCAACACGAAGTGAATAAAATTGCAGCAATGGTCAAAGATTGGCCCGGCTTTTGTATCAAGCCCGCCCGAGGTTCTGGTGGTAAAGGCATCTTGGTCATCATCCGTCAGGAAAATGGCCTCTATTACAAACCGAACGGATCTCCGTGTTCAGCAACCGATCTGGAACGTCACATCTCCAATATTCTGGCAGGCTTATTCTCGCTGGGCGGGAAAGCAGACGTCGTATTGGTCGAAGACCTGATCCTGTTTGATGATGTGTTCGATGGTTACTCCTATGAAGGGGTTCCGGATACTCGCGTTATTGTATTTAAAGGTGTTCCAGTGATGTCGATGATGCGTTTGTCGACAGCATCATCAGATGGGAAGGCCAACCTTCACCAAGGCGCAGTTGGTGTTGGCATCTGCTTGCGAACCGGAAAAGCATTACGTGCTGTTCAATTTAATACGCCAATGCGTTACCACCCGGATACAGGTCGTGACTTGTACGAATTACAAGTGCCTCATTGGGAAAAACTATTACACCTTGCCTCTTCCTGCTATGAAATGTCAGGTTTAGGTTATATCGGTACTGATATTGTTTTGGATAAAAAACGAGGACCGATGTTACTTGAATTAAATGCCCGTCCAGGCCTTTCAATTCAAATAGCGAATGGTGCAGGATTACTGCCTCGGGTCAGAGCGGTTGAGAAATTAGGTCATACCAAAATGAGCTTGCCGGAGCGGGTAGAATTTGCCCGAGAAAATTTCGGCGTATTCTGATCCTGTTTTATTGATACATCATCAGAAATAACTATCACAGAAATTGGTGAAATGTATTATCTGAAATAAAGCAGGACGATTAAGATCAATTTGAGCAGTAACCAGTGCGCTGGTTCTGTTTATCCAGTCAGTTCGCAGCATCCCACCAGGATGCTGCTTTTTTATCTGCTAATCAGTCTTTGATCCGATAGAGCCTTGGTAATTCAGCCGAGACTGGCTCATAAGCCTGTTGAATGTAATCATAATACGCCTTAAAAGAAGGTGTACTATCGCGGTCTTTCCCACTGTAAACCTTCTCCATCCTCGTTAGTTTCACGATGATGAATTTCGGCTTATTTTTCTCCAAATCAGCTTTCATCCGTGCACGGACATCGAATGGTGGTGTGACGTTATCAAAGAATAAATAAGCGGAGGCTGGTCTACGGTCCGTCCAAACATAATATTGAGGGATCACCCCATCCACCCAGATCAAATCATCATAGCCAGAGTTCGTTTTTATGTAGTCGACCATTTGAGCAGAAGAGTCATCAAACGGGCGGCCTTTCAAAAGACCATGGATCAACGGTGTCAGCACAATCCCACTCACCAAAATCACAACCGTGAGCATGGCAGGAATCACTATACTTTTTGCCCGAAAGATATACCATCCGCCCAATAAAGTGATAGCGAGTAAGAGACTGGCAAACAAACAGATCCCTAATTCGTGGATCATTTTAGGGATTGGAGATTCATATCGAGACCAGGTAAATAAAATATGCTGAGCCAGTATATAACCACACCAAACCAACAACGTGACGATACCTGAGAATAATAAGTTGCGAGATCCGATCTGTTCATTCACTGCGCCTTCCCGTGCAAGTTGCAACACTATCGGCAACATCAGAATGGCAAAACTAAAGAACAGAATTTCATAATGTTCAAATGTGTGGCCGGAAACAGAATTGGCCAGAATGCCAAATAAAATACCGGCAATCTGACTCGCAAGTAATATTACCCATCCAACTGGCTGAAAATATTGACGCTTATATTGTTGCCAAACGAGCGCGATAAATATTGGTAAAAAGAGCAATGTGCCTGTACGCACCAGCCCCATAAGCCCCACCATAAGTGAATGACCATTATCGCTGTTGCCATAACTATTACTGAAGAAAATACCAAACGAGTAGAACCAGAAACTACCCAGTACTCCATGCAAACTGAAATAACCGACTAACGGAACAACAACAATCAGAAGCCCGGCAAAGCCGCTCAATGCCAGCAATAAAGCATCACGCCAGCGATGCTGAATCGCCCAAGCAAGAAAGATAACTAAATAGTAACCACACCACATCGCAGCGTTATTTGTGCGCATAAGTGCGATAAATCCAAATGTCAGCGCAGGAATTAAAGCATGCCGCCAACTGAATCGTTCATTCAGAATGAGCCGGGTAAAATACAACTGCGCAATCAAGCTCAGACTGAAAGTGTAATCTTCCGTCATATTGCCGTAGTAATAACGCCAAGCGTACAACAACATCCAGGCAGTTATACCAAGCAGACGATTCAGTGGTGAGACTCCCCACAACGCGAGTGTCCGACATAAGGCATTAAGCCCTAAAATCAGTAGGAGTGTTTCAAACAGCCAAATGCCCTGAAAACCGCCAATCAGATAGCCGACCGCATCAAAGAGAAAGATCACCGGACCTTTGATATCCACCATGTCCTGATACAGCACCAAGCCATCCGCCCACATTTTTCCCATGGTGGCAAATAAGGAGGCATCAAAGGCTGGCGCCATTCCGTATAAAAGCGGATTTTGCAAAGAAAAAAGCAACGCCAACAATGTTGGTAAAAACCATGCAACCCCTCGCCCCTGATGTTCTTTTAACACCATCTGGTTTTCTACTTGCTGCAGGGAATCGGCCCAGTCCGTCAACACATTTACTGCCTGTTGAATGCGCTGCCCTATTTGCATGATGTTTTTTCCGATAATTTTATGACTGCTCTAACTGCTGGTTGGTTAGCCAGACAGACTCGATCCGGTGAGCCCGAATATCTGTGACCGTCAGGCGCCATCCATCAAACTCAATCACTTCATCCACGACAGGTACCCGTTGCAGTAAATCCAACAGCCAGCCTGCGAGCGTATGGTAGTGTTCGGTCGGCAATGCCGGGAATGCGATTTCTCGTTGTAATTCAGTCAATAGCATGTCGCCGCTGACGCGATAGCTACCTGGAGCAAGAATGACATATTCTGCGTCTTCTTCTCCGGTTTCAGGTAATTTACCGGCAATTTCTTCCATGATGTCACGGATAGAAACAATGCCTTCAAAATTCCCGAATTCATCAACAATGAAAGCCAGATAATTTTTAGCTTGTCTGAATTGCTCTAACGCATTCAAAACTGAAATTGTCTCTGGTAAACATAATGCAGGTTGAACCAGAGTCTCGAGGTTTAAGCCATTATTCTCAAGTAATTG
>QKFI01000372.1 GCA_003251455.1 Tolumonas sp. | reverse complement strand
GGCGTACTGGTTCCCCGATACACTGAAATGGAAAGGTGAGTTTGATGGTAATGGCGTGATTGGATGGCGAGCCGGAAAACCAGATATCACCCTGAATATTAATGGGAATGATGGTGAAATCATTGCTGAGAATATTCACACACCCTATCGAAATATCAAGCTAGATGTAAAAACGAATGCTCGTAATGCAGAAGTTTCTCTTGGTGTGAACTCTGATAGCCTCGGCGTTATTAATATCAATGCAGATGTTTCTGACCCGTTAGATAAACAACAACTTAGTGGTCTGGTTAGCATTCAGCATCTGAAGTTAGATGGTATCGCACCACTCGTCGATGCATTGCATAGTACCACTGGAACAATTCAGGCTGACGGTCGACTTGGCGGGTCTTTAAGTGCACCACTTTTTTATGGACAGGTCACCCTTGCAGATGGAACTGTTCAGACAACCAACGATATCCTCAGCTTAACGCAAATCAATGGCCGTATTCTGGTGGAAGGTGACAAAGCCACACTGACTGCAAACATGAAGTCTGGTGAAGGTAGTTTATCCCTGTCTGGCCGTTCATACTGGCCGGATGGCACGCCTTCCGGTGTTCTCTCTTTACATTCTGACAAGATGGATGTTGCGCTGGCGGGATATGGCAAAGGAAAGCTGGACTCAGATATTACCCTTAATTTTGATAAATCAGGGATCAATATTGATGGTCTGGTTCAGATTCCGACTGCGCGAATCGAGGTTGAGAGTTTGCCCGAGGAAGGCGTTGAGCTCTCTGATGATGTTGAGATTGTTCGAACCTCTCAATCACAGGTGCCTGTCAAAACATCACCAGTACCAATATACCTGAATCTTGATTTGCGATTGGGACAGGACGTGCGATTGAAAGCGATGGGGCTGACCGCTCAACTGGCTGGCGGATTAGTTCTCAAGCAAAAACCGGGGCAGACTATCGTTGCGCAAGGCAATATTTACGTGGTGAATGGCCGATTTAAAGCCTATGGACAGAATCTGGTGATCAGAACCGGTAAGCTGATATTCAACGGCGGTATTTCACAGCCTTATATTATTGCTGAGGCGATCCGTGATCCATCAACCATGGAAGATAGCAGTGTCACTGTTGGTATCAAAATCAACTCGCCAATGAATGCAATCAGTGCTCAGATTTTCTCAGAACCTGAATTGCCTGATACTGACAAACTCTCTTATTTGTTACGTGGCAAGAGTTCGACATCAACAACGAATGGATCAACCGAAGAGGCGATGGCTGCCATGATGATCGGTGCCGGATTAGGACAAGCGAACGGTGTTGTTTCCGATGTTGCGTCAACTTTTGGTCTCAAAGACGCATCGTTTGATACCAGTGGTAGTGGCACAGATACGAAGGTAAACCTGTCTGCATATCTGTTAAAGGATCTCCAAATCTCTTATGGCGTTGGTATATACAGTGCGGTCAGTGAAGTGACGCTAAAATATTTCTTCTTACCGAAACTCTATTTACAAGCGGCCAGTGGGCTATCGCAGGCTGTTGACCTCTTTTACAAATTTGAGTTTTAGCCGACAAAAGTTAGTTGTTTATATATTCGATTGCTCATTCAGCGGTAGTTTTGGGTGACGAGATTTGTCTGCTTCCGACGCAATAAACAGCTAAAAATGAGAAGACTCTGTTGGTGTCACATTAATACGCCAGTTGAGCCCATATACTGTTACGCAAATAGATAACAGTTTCACAGTCTGAAGGGCATAGGAAAGAGAATGCCCTGCGTCGCCTTCTAATTGGTCTGGCCACACTGATCGGGATCGAGAATTAATTGCTGAGGGAAAAGAACTTTTCACTATGGCTGACAAGTAAACCTCAATTGAGCTTTTATCCACTTGATAATTAAATTAGGGATAGCTAATATAACTCCAAATTATTGGGAGAGTATCAAATGACTAAGATTGTCATCGTTGGTGGTGTTGCTGGTGGTGCCTCTGCTGCCGCTCGCGCTCGTCGTTTATCCGAAGACGCAGAAATCATCATGCTGGAGCGTGGGGAATTTGTTTCATTC
>QKFI01000304.1 GCA_003251455.1 Tolumonas sp. | reverse complement strand
GCATGTCCGAATGAAAGTCTGACAGAAGCGCTGAGTCTGTCCCGTCGCAGTAATCGCATGGCGGAGCGCGACATTGCCGATTGGTTATATGCGCGTTTCCTGTCGCCGGATGTTGCGAACAAAACGGTCTTTGATGCAGAAGTGATGGATGTGATGCGCAGTGGCCTGAAGGTTCGGTTACTGGCAAACGGCGCAGTGTGCTTTATTCCTGCAAGTATGATTCTGAAAGATCGGAAGCGTTTTGTCTGTAATCATGACGAAGGCCGCGCTTTCCTCGATGGCGAGATTTACTATGAACTGGGTCAAACCATTCAGGTACACCTGGAAGATGCGATCGAAGCAACCCGTACATTGATTGCGATTCCAGTCGAGCTTCCTGTTGCTGCACCGATCGTCACTAAAGAAACGCTTGCTGAATCAGAACATGAATTACTGGATGAACTGCTGACAGAACCAGAAAATATTGATCCTGATACAAGTGATGAAGCATAAATTTAGATCTGAGATGCAGCTTTCTTTGGTCAGTTGAACTATATTCATTGCAAGTAGGTTTTGAAGAAAAACCGGAGTGTGTCCCTGTAACCCCGCTGCCGTTGGCGGGGTTACTTTTTTGTGCTTTTTTTGATCTGTATTCGGCGTCTCGTTCGTTTATTGATGCTTAAATAATGCATCAATTTACAAAAGGAGCGAAGTATGACGGAATCAGTTCATGGTCATGATGTAATGCACATGATGTTGGAAATGGGTGAACAATTTACCCGTGAAAGTTTAAAAGAAGCAATTGATACCCGTTTTGGTACCGATGCTCGTTTTCACACGTGTAGTGCAGAAGGCATGACTGCACTTGAACTGATTGATTTTCTGCATCAGAAAGGCAAATTTGTACCAACCGATGCTGGATTCAACACCCGCGAAGAAAATATCTGTCAGCATTAATAGATAAGCCCTGCCATTTTCGGCGGGGCTTCTTGCTTTAGAACAGATAACGATAGTTGATGTTGTAGGATTCAATACCATCGTTATGGTGGTTGGATCCTGCGTTGGAATAATGTAAGGCTTGCACCCCGACAACATGACGTTCATATAACCGTACGCCAAATCCAATCCGATTTTCAAAGTTGAATTTTGAGCCTAAATTCCGATTCTCCACTTTGTCTCTGCTAAACCACATGACGCCGATGCCCGCTTCGATAAACGGAACACAATTTGCGTCAGATGCTCCAAATTCATAAGTCAAAACAGGTGAAGCAGAAAGACTGTGCGTATTGACGGTGTGCTTGCTCTCCCAATAGGTGTAAGCAGCAGTCCAGTATCCAGTCAAACGACCCGAATCAGACTCAAACCAACTGAGTCCCCAAGGTTGTTGCACACTGAAACGATAGGTTGTCGTATTATTCGCGGAATGTCCCAGTGCAAAACCAACATCTGCGCTATGTGCCGGAAATAGAGGTAAAAGCAAAAAAAACAAAAACGATGCGCCGCTGCATTTTTTCATTGTAAATTCCTTTTTATCTCGACCCGTTATTTATCAGTATAGGTAAGATTCTGCATTCGTGTTTGCATCGCTTTTCGTATTCCGTCTGCGTTAGAATGATATTGATTCTTATCCTTATTTATTAATTTCAACGTGAAGGATGGTTCTATCCTATGAGCATAATTACCGCTGCGGTGATGCTGTTTCTGATTATGGATCCGGTCGGCAATTTACCGGTTTTTTTGTCCATTCTTCGTCCGTTACCTCGGGAACGTCGGCGACGTGTGATGGTGCGCGAGCTGCTGATTTCTCTGGGCGTGATGTTGCTGTTTCTGTTTGCCGGGCAAGAACTGCTGAATCTGCTTAATCTGAAACAGGAGGCGGTCAGCATTGCTGGGGGGATCGTGTTGTTCCTGATTGCCTTACGGATGATATTTCCCGGTGAGGGTGGCGTGACCGGCTTGCCGGAAGGTGAAGAACCGCTGATTGTTCCGATGGCAATTCCGATGATAGCCGGCCCATCCATCCTCGCAGCACTCGTGTTGCTCTCACATCAATATCCGGCTCAAATGA